>NZ_KV791429.1:0-55947 GCF_001807895.1 Stenotrophomonas sp. HMSC10F07 | reverse complement strand
CCTGCCGAGGTGGTCAGCGCAGTGCGATTGCCGGTGGCGTCGTAGGCATAGGTTTCAATCGGCGTGCCTGTCGTCCCGTCCTGGGTCTGGGTCAGGCGACCCAGCGCGTCGTAGGCGTACTTGGCCAGCACCGTCGAGCCTGTGCCGTTCTTCAGTTCGGTGATCGAACCGACCGGGTCATAGCCATAGCCCAGCGATAGGCCGCCTGCCGCGGGGTCATGCACCGCCTGCGGGCGATAGTCCAGATCCAGCGGACGCTGCAGCTGGCGGCCGTTGCCGTAGGTCCAGCCGGTCGCCGGGCCGAAGGCCGCATAGGTCACGTTGTTCACCACGATCTGGCGTGCCTGGCCGGGCCGGGTCAGGCCGATCTGGCTGATGCGGCCCTGGGTATCGCGCACGTAGTCGGCCACGCTGCCGTCGGGGTAGGTCAACGCAGTCAGGCGCCCCGACTTGCTGTAGGCATAGCGCAGCGTGCTGGCGACACCATTGACGGTCTGCACCTTGCGGGTGACCTGGCCGAAGCGGTCGTGGCAGTACTGGGTGCTGCCATTGGCATGCAGCACCTGCCCCAGACGTCCCTTGGCAAAGCGTTCGTCGGCGGCACAGGCGGCCGGCGCCACGTCATAGCTATAGCCGACATCCAGATTGGGATCCGGATAGGCAATGCCAATCAGGCGGTTGAGCGCATCGTAGTGATAGGTGGCGGTGACGCCGCGCGCATCGGTGGCCGTCTTGCGGTTGCCCGCCGCATCCACAGTGAAGCTGCTGGCGCCACTGTCCGGGCTGACCTGCCCGGTCAGCTCACCGAAACCGTTGTAGGCATAGGTCGTATGCAGGCCCTTCGGGTCGGTAACCTGGGTGACCTGGTCCAGCGCGTTGTACTGGCTGCGGATCTCCGCCGCGACGCCGCCGACGTCCTGCAGGGTCTGCGCCAAGCGGTTCAACGGATCGTACTGCTGGCTGGTCACGCGCTGCAGGGCATCGGTCACCGTCTGTGGGTTGCCGTTGGCATCGTAGGCAAAGCCGGTGGCGTGGTTGCCCGCATCCTTCAGCGCGGTCAGCTGGCCAAGCGTGTTGAACGTCCGCGCCAGGGTACGGCGCAGGGTGCCGCCTGCATCCAGCGTGTCTTCCTTGAGGCGGTTGCCGGCGTTGTCCAATACGTAGTGGATCGTGTTGCCGCTGTTGTCCGCAATATCGGTCAAGCGCTGGGCGGCGTCATAGACATAGGTGACACTGCTGCCGTCCGGCTCGGTGACCTGCTGCACCTGGCCGGTCGGCCAGTAGCTGATCTGGGTCACCCGGTCCTCGGCTGTGGTGGCACCGCGCACGGTGACCGAGGTCGGCCAGCCGCGCGCATGGTAGGTGTAATCGGTGACCACGCCGTTGGCATCCTTGACCGACAACGGCCGCCCGAACGCGTCGTAGGCCAAGGTCTCGACCGTCTGGCCCAGCGCATTGGTCACGCTGCGCAGGTCGCCCTTGCGATAACTGCAGGCACCACTGGTCGCGCATCCCGCGTCGTCTGCGGTGTAGTAGGCATAGGTGGAGACATCCGCCACATCACTGCGTGGGCCATCCACGCTACGCAGCAGTCCCACCAGCGGGCACTCCGGGCCCTCTGCCTCACAGTAGGTCTGCGTGGTGACGCGGGTGTCACCGGTCACCCTGTCGCGCACGGTGATGGTGGTCGGCTGGAGGCGTGCATTGCGCGCGATGCGGACCTCACGGTTACCGACGGTCTGCTGCACCAGCCGATTGCTGTCCATGGCCACGCGCGTTTCGCTGATGCGCTGGTCCGGAGTACCGGCCGCTTCGGTGGTGGTGGTCACGCTGACGGCGCCTGCGGCGGCATCGCTGGCCTCGGCATAGGCGTAGCTGGTGACGACACCACGGCGATCGGTCACCGACTGCAGCCGACGCCGGAAATCGGTCCCCTCGGGCAGATAGGCGCGAGTGATGCTGCCGTTGCTTTCGGTGATGCCATTGACCTTGCGCGGAAGGCCGCTGGTACCGCTGGCGGTCAAGGCGTAGGTGCTCTGCTTGCCCAGTGCGTCGGTGACGATGGTGGTGCCTGCCGGGGTGTACTCCAGGCGCACGCCATCAATGCCCACGTCGGCTTGGCTGCAATCGCCGGAATGGCGGCTGCAGGTGACTCGCCCTTGCGTGTCATAGCCGTACCAGCTGTAGCGCTGGTTGTCTTCGGCGGTCACGCCGGTCAGGTAGCCCGGGAAGCGGGCGTCCTCATAGTGATAGGTACGGCTGGCACCGTCGGCATAGGTCGCGGTGATCAGTTCCCCGGCCGGAGAATAGGCGTAGCTCACCACAGGCTGGCCGGCGATCACCAGGGCCGAGATCAGTGAATCGTCGCCCGGCGCGAGGTACTGGACATCCACGCGCCGACCGGTTGAATGGGTGATGCTGAGCAGGCGGCCGCGGCTGTCGTGTGCATAGGTCAGCGAAGTACCGTCTTCGAAATCACGGCGCTGCATCAAGCCATCAGCATCAAAATAAATGCGCTCTCCGGCACGTGAAAGTTGCCAGTTGGTGCCCTGCTGGACCGCGCGATCACCGCTTCCGTCCATGGCTTCGTAGCTTGCCCCCACTTTCTGGAATGCGATCTGCCCGCCATCGGCGCCGATCAGCCCAACTTTCAGTTCGGAGCTGGGAGGGAAGGTGGAATCGTCTACGCCTGCGGTAAGCCGCAGATTGTGGGAATGGGTCCAGCCCGTACCCAACGCGCCGCCCGCCGTGCTCGTCAGGGAGTGATAGTGGCGTTGGAAGCTCACCCATCCAAGGTTGAAATCCGGCTCAGGCTGGGATTTATCGCCAGTGGTCGGATCACACGGGTTACCAACAGGACACTGCTGCGGCGGCAGCGGCCCGCTTGTGTAGGAGAGCATGGGCGACATGTGCGGCTCGTCCTGCTGGACCAGAGAGCACATCTGCAGGGCCTCATTCCACGTCAGGGACGGTCGATTCGGACAAAGCGCCGTTCTGGCCCGGCGCACATGCTCCCACCCCACTATCGACGAGCATTCTTGAGTGCTCTGATGATAGAAGTTCAAGGTGTAATGGAAATTCTTCTCCTCGTTGGTGACGCTACCGTCGTCGCCCCTGCCAAGTCCAAGGAGCTCCACCCAAGGATCCTCCGTGAGTGAAGTCGCCGGGCACTGCGGGTCGCTGACGCGGGTAGCGAGGATCACGCTACGAATCTGATCTTCGGATGAGTACTCCTGCCCTGAGTGGATGTAGACCCAGTCGGTAGTAACGATCTTCTCGGGTCTCACCCGGTAATCGTAGATGACCTTCTTTCCAAGGACGCGTTGGCGTTTGACATGCCAATTGAACGGTTTGTCCTTTTCGTACTGGGAAAAGAGCGACTTGATGTCCTTCTGCACCGCCGCTTCGGTAGCTCGCGGCTGGCCCATCGACAGGTAGCTCTCCCATTTCTTCTGCACCTCCTGCGCCTGCGCACCCCAAGGAGCCAAGCTCCCCAGCGCGATCATCGCCAGTGCGGCACACGAAATGGTCTTCAGTCGTTCCAACATCCCTGTTCTCCTTCCTGGACAAACACAGCACCGGCAGGAACGAGAACGTGGGGCGGTTGCCTCACCACGTCATGCTTCGGATCGTCCCTGGTCCGGAATGCGGTCTGACCGCATGGGGGACGTTATCTCCGATGTCGTTTACACATTCAAGTCATAAAGTGTGGAGCGGGTCGGATTTCAGAGTTTTCTGATAAAGCGAGCGGCCGACCGAACAAGCAGCCGAGCGTGGGCTCGGCTCTACAAGGCGAATGCCTCCAGAAACAGAAACACCGGGCAGTGCCCGGCGTCTCCGTCACAGCGTGGAAGGGTGTAAACCTCAATACTTACCGTCGAACGCGAAGATCGGCTTGCGCGTCTTCCACGCACCAGCAGTAAAGTCCGGGAACTCCAGCGTCTGGAAACCGTTGGCGATCGACTGCTCGCTCAACGGGGTGATCGCACTCCAGGTCACCGCGTCGTAGATGTCGATCGGCATCGGTGCCTTGGCTTTGAGCGCTTCAACAAATGCATGGATGACGAACCAGTCCATGCCGCCGTGGCCGGCGCTGGCGGCGGTGTCGGCATTCTGCTTCCACAGCGGGTGCTCGTACTCGTCCTGGTACTTCTTGAACTCTTCCCACTGGTGCGGCGGGCTGCGGCCTTCGATGTGGATCGAATGGTTCACATCCATCCACAGGCCCTTGGTGCCCTGCACGCGGAAGCCCATCGAGTACGGGCGCGGCAGCGAGGTGTCGTGCTGCAGCAGAATGGTCTCGCCGTTCTCGCACGCCAGCGTGGTGGTGACGATATCGCCGAGCTTGAACTTCACCTGGGTGCTGGGGTGGGTGGTGCCGCCACTCTTGGCCACGGTGTATTCGTGCAGGCCGCGTGCCTTGGTCGCGAAGGCGTTGATGTGGGTGAAGCGGTTGCCACGGTTGATGCCGGTGTACATCGCACAGGGGCCGATGCCGTGGCTGGGGTACAGCTCACCATTGCGTTCCACCGAATGCTCGGTGCGCCAGCGAGCTTCGCTCCAGCCCTTCGGACCGAACTCCACGCCGCTGTCGTAGGGCTGGTTGGGGTCGCCGGAATTGAACTTCACGCCGCGCAGGTCGTGCTGGTAGCCGGCCTGCAGATGCACCAGTTCGCCGAACAGGCCCTGGCGCACCATCTGCAGCGCGGCCATCACGTCGCGGCGGTAGCAGACGTTCTCCAGCAGCATGTACGGGGTGCCGGTGCTCAGCTGGGTCTTCAGCACGTCCCAGTGGTCCTGCAGGGTGATGCCGGCCACCACTTCACAGCCCACGGCCACGCCGGCCTGCATGGCGGCAATCGCCATTGGTGCGTGGTACTCCCACGGCGTGGCGATGATCACGCCATCGATGCCCTTCTGTTCCAGCAGGCGCTTCCACGCGTTGGTGTCACGATCCTGGCCATAGGTCTTCGGCGCGGGCTTGCCGGCCTTCGCCACCATCTCCATGGCGCGACCGAGCATGATCGGCTCGATGTCGCACAGGGCAACCACTTCGACGTCGTCGCGACGCACCAGCTCCTTCAGCAGCACCAGCCCGCGCATGCCGGTACCGATCATGGCCAGACGCACCTTGCGCCCGCGTGCCCATGCCGGGGTCTGCGGCAGCAGGCTGCTGGCGGCGACAGCGGCACTGGCCGCGATGAATTCCCTACGCTTCATGGCAGACATCTCTCCTCTTGGCAGCGTGCCGGCCGCAGCCGGCACGCCAGGTCACGCAAACGGAATTACTTGAACCGGTAGCCGATGGTCACACTGTAACCACGACCGAAGATGGTGGCGTAGTCACTGGAGTCACCCAGGAAGCTGTTCGGATCGTAGAACGGCAGGCGGTTGAACAGGTTCTTGACGGTGAAGCTCAGGTTCCACGCATCGTCCGGGCGCCAGGTGACGCTCATGTTGGCGGTCCACCACGACGGTGCACCATCGCACTTGCTCTTCTGCAGGGCCAGGTAACCGCCGGTGCAGGTTTCCTTGTTGTTGCTCTCTTCGTCGATCTGGTCGGTGGCCCACTTGGTGCCACCCACGTAGTTGACGAACATGCTGGTGGTCACCTGCTTGTAGGTCCAGTCTGCATTGAGCGTGGCACGCAGGCGCGGGTTGTTGTAGTAGCCCACCACGTCGCCGTAGTACCAGCCGTTCTCCGCATCCATGTAGAAGCGGTTGCGGTTGGCGATGGTGGCGGCCAGGCCGATGTTCAGATTACCCCAGTCGCCCAGCGAGAAGCGGCTGCGCGCGTCGATGTCGAAGCCGTCGATAAGCGTCTTGCCGCGGTTCTTGTATTGGCCGACCACGCTGGCCACGTTGCCGGCGGAGTAGCCCGGCAGGGTGGCCGGGCAGCTCACGCCGCTGGCCGGATCGGCGCACATTGCCGCCAGCTGCGCCAGGTTGGCGCGGTCGCTGTCGGTGATCGGCGAGCGCGACATCGAGATGATGTCTTCCATGCGGCGATAATCCGGCGCGACGATTTCATTGTTGCGGTAGATGAACCAGTAGTCGGCCGACACCGACAGCCAGCTCGCTGGCTCGTAGACGAAGCCGAGGGTGGCGATCTTCGCCTTCTCCGGCTTCAGATCCTTGTTCGGCTGGGTCATGCGCGCGACGGTACGGCTGCAATCGACGTTCAGCAGGGTCTTGCCGAGATCGACGTCACCCGGCCGCTGCGACTTCAGCAGCAGGTTGGCGATGGCGTTGGTCTCGTTGCAGCGCAGCTCGTCACGGAAGCCGCCGAGCTGGGCGAACACGCCGCCGTTGCCGGACTCGGCCAGGCTCGGTGCGCGGAAGCCGGTGGAATACGTGCCGCGCAGCATCAGCTGATCGAACGCCTGGTACTTGAAGCCGATCTTCGGCGCGATGTTGGCGCTGAAGTTCGGGTACTTGTCCACGCGCACCGCCGCATCCAGTTCCAGCTTGTCGGTGATCGGTGCCACGGTCTCGGCAAACAGCGCGTAGGTGTTGCGCTTGCCGTCGAACCACGAGCCGCCCTGCTGGGTGATCAGGCCATTGGCCGCATCGGCATTGCCCGGGGTGTAGAAGGTCTCACGGCTGGCGTTGAAGCCGAACGCGGCGCGCATCTCGCCCGCCGGCAGCTGGAACAGCGGTCCTTCGATCTTGCCGTCCAGGGTATGCAGGCGGGTCCACGACTGGATGTCGAAGGTCGGGAACGCTTCACGGATCAACGCGGCGTTGGCTTCGCTGATCTCGCCGAACTTGTACGCCGGGTGGTCGGAGATGATCACCCGACCGGTACCAGGATCGATCGTGTACGGCCCGAACGCCTTCTCGAAGCCCTTGGTGTTGACGTTGATCGTCTGGTAGGTGGTGGAGTGGGTACCCGCGCTGGCGAATGCGGTTTCCCAGTTCCAGTCACCCACGTTGCCACGTGCGCCCGCCAGCACACGATAGCTCTTGTCGGTATTGCGCTGGCCGAAGTAATTCGGGCCGGCATCCTGCAGCAGGTAGTTCAGGCCGACCACGCCGCCCATCATCGCCTTCAACTGCGGGCTGGCGTGGTTGTACTCGTTGTTCGGGCCCAGGAACGGGTACAGGAACTGGTTGACGGTGTTGCCGGTGTTGCGCGAGAACCAGCTGGTCGGGTTGCCGGTCGTGGTGCCGTAGGTGCGCGGCGTGCCGCCGTTGGCGCGCAGGTCGATGTCGGTGTAGGTCGCCTCGGCGAAGATCTCGGTGCTGTCGCCGACCAGGAAGGTGCCGTTGAGGTAGGCGGTGTTGCGCTCGGACTTGGCGCCGGCATCGATCTCGTTGTTCATCCAGGTTTCCCAGACGCAACGCGGGCCGGCCGCTTCACTGGTCAACACGTTCTTGCAGCCCGGCGCAGCTTCCTGCACGCGGCGGCCGGTGACCGGATCGAAGGCGAAGTAGGTGCCCGGGTTGAACTCGCCCGGCCTGCTGCCCACGCCCAGGCGCAGGTTATTGAGGTAGTTCGGGTTGTTGACGTAGTACTGGTCCGGACGCTTGTCGTAGAAATCGCTCAGCGGAATCGCGTCGCGACGGTACATGTTGACCGCGCCGTAGATGTTGAAGCGGTTCTCGGCCAGGTCACCGAAGCCGGCGGTGATGCTGGCCTGGCGCTCACCGTAGGAATCGATGCGCGAGGAGGTGTCGTTGGTGAAGCTGATCTCGGCACCCTGGAAGTTGCGCTTGGTGATCACGTTGATCACGCCGGCCACCGCGTCGGTACCGTACACGGCCGACGCGCCGTCGGTCAGTACTTCCATGCGCTCGATGGCCGCCGCCGGGATCGCATCGATGTTGACGAACTGGGTCTGGAACCCGGCCGGTGCGCCGTAGTACGACAGGCGGCGACCGTTCAGCAGCACCAGTGTGCCCTGTGCGCCCAACCCGCGCAGGTTGGCCTGCGAGGCACCATCGGAACCGGTGAACAGCGAGCGCGCATCCTGCTGCGCGGGGCGAGCGGCCGGCAGGTTGTCGAGCACCTGCAGCAGCGTGCGCGCACCCATGTTCTGGATGTCCTGCTTGCTGATCACCTGCACCGGCGAGGCGGTTTCAACGTCGGTGCGACGAATGTTGGAGCCGGTGACCTCGATACGGGCGAGGTCGGTGGCGTTGTCCTTGCTCTCCTGGGCGAAGGCAGGAGCGGCAAGCGAGAACAGCGCGCCGGCAATGGCCAGCGTCAGCGGAGCGATCGAGCGGCAAGGGGGGCGGTGGTGGCGGGCGGGCAACATCGGGGTTCTCTCCTGGCAGGGGTGCGGCGCAACTGAGTGAGCGCGTGGGCGTTCGGCGGGCAAAACGCTCCCGGGCCACGGCCATGAGGGCCGTAGTCGGGATGGGGCGGGGGAGGAGCGGTGTTACGTGGGGGTCATGGGGCGACGATGCTGGCGGAGTCGCCCTCCTGGCCGATCAGTACGGCGTTGGCCCAGTTGGCACAGACCTGGGCGGGTTGGCTGCCCTGCGCACCCAGCGTGCGCAGGCTCAGGGTGGAAAGGCCACGGATGTCCAGCTCCGGCTTGACCACGCCGGGCGCCTTCACCAGGCCGCTGTCGTACAGCAGGCGGTTGTCGCCCCATACCTGGAACTGCAGGCCGCCGGCGTTGCGGCAGGCGTCGTCGATGCCGAGGTCGGCACGCAGCAGGTGCCAGCCGCCCAGCAGGCGCAGGTCGATGCGGCTGTTGGCGCCGACCCCCAGGCCACGGCGGAACTGCAGGCCGTTCATGCGCATGCCGGCGTCGCCACGGAAGGACTGGTCGGTACGCAGCTGGCTGGCCAGCGCGGCCGGCACCGGCAGCTCGGAGAGATAGCGCTGCCGGGCCGGTCGCTCCGGTTCCTGGTGTTCGAGGATGTGGAAGGTGGAGAGTGCGATCGGGCCGACGTCGCGCGGCTGCAGTGCATCGAACGCGCGGGCGCTGCCCTGGGCGGCGGTCACCATCGGGTCGGTGCTGCTGGCGCCGTCGCCTTCGGGGTTCTGCACGCTCAGTACGCGGAAGCGCAGCAGGCGGCCGGCATGGGCCGGGAAGTCGATGCGTTGCACGCCTTCCTTCAGCTGCAGGCGGCCACGGGCGATCGGCTCGCCCCACTCGCCATTGCTGTCGCCCAGGTACACCTCGTAATCGCGCACCTGGCCGTGCTTCCAGTTCTTGTCGTTGCGCGGTGCGATGTCGATGCCATCGATCATCCTGCGCTCGCCGAAGCCGATCACCCACTCGTGCGCGCCAGTGCGCACGGCCTGGTTGCGCACGCTGCGGAACCAGGTGTTGGGATCGTCATCGAAGGCGTTCTCCAGCGCATGGCCGGGCTCCTCGGCCGGGCGGTTGACCACCAGCAGGCTGTCTGCGGGCAGTTCGCGGCCGAGTACCGGCGCGGCCGGATAGGCATCGTCGGCGGCCGCAGCGGCCGCCGCGAAGTCCAGCTGCAGCTGCAGCGGCTGGCGGATGTCCTGGACAGCGGTACGCACGTGCAGCGTGCCACGGCGCTCCTTGGCATCGAAGTACCAGCCTTCAGCCGCACCGTTGAACGCCGCCGCATCGGCCAGCGCTGGCAACGCGCGGCCACCGGCCTGCACTGCACGTGGCGCCTGCCGGCTGAGCACGCGCAGGCCATAACGACGCTGCGCCAGCTGGCCGTTGTACTGGCCCTGCACCGCATCGATCTGCACCTGCACCGGGCCACTGCCCAGTGCAGGCGCCTGCACGCGGATTACCTGCGTGCTCGACTCACCCTGCTGGTAGCGGCGCGTGTTGCCATCGTCTTCGTACAACGTGTACTGCGAGTCGCCCTGCGGGTACAGGTCGAAGGTCACTTCATCGAGCGGCTTTTCGCCGTCGAACAGCATCGACGGGTACATCGGCAGGATCGCACCGGCGCGCACGAACACCGGCAGCGTGGCCAGGTCCACCTGGCGGTCCAGCTGGCGGCCGTCGGCACCGGCCTGCACGCGGCGGCCGTCCCAGTAGTCGATCCAGCCGCCGGCCGGCAGGTGGATGTCGCGGCGCCAGCCACGGCTGGCGGCCTGGCTGCGGTACACCGGCGCCACCAGCAGATCGCGGCCGAGCAGGAACTGGTACTTGTAGGTCTCATCCTGCGCATGCGGGTCGCGCGGGTAGTCCCACATCAGGCCCCGCACCGGCGGTGCGCCGGTCTGCGCGGCCTCGTGCACCAGCCCGTACATGTACGGGGTCAGGCGCATCTTCAACTTCAGGTAATCGCGGTTGATGCTGCGGTACGGCTCGTCGTACCACCACGGGTGCTTGCGCGCGTTCGACGACCAGCCGCTCATGCCCATCAGCACCGGGGTGAACGCCTTCCACTGCAGGTCGCGGGTGAAGGTCTCGGCGCTGCCGCCGAAGATTGCATCGACGTCGCCACTGGCGTAGGCCATGCCGGACAGGCCCGAACCGACCAGGGTCGGCACGTGCCAGCGGATGTAATCCCAGCTGCTGCTCTGATCGCCGGTCCACGCTACGGCGTAGCGCTGGATACCGGCCCAGCCCATCACCGTCCACAGGAACGGGCGCGAATCGGAGTTGTCGAGGATGCCGTTGAACGCCTGGCGGTTGGCATCCATCGCGAACTGGTAGCCCTTGCCGGTCCAGGCCACGTCCAGCTTCTGCACGCGGCTGCCGGCCTTGCCGACTTCCCAGGCGATCTTGTCGACGCCGTTCTCGGTCCACAGGCCGGTGCGGAAGCCGTAGCCGGCGAGCCCCTTCACCGTTTCCGGCAACTGCTTGTAGCCGCAGCCGTAGCCATCATTGGGCAGGATCCAGCCACCGGGCATGTCGTGGGCGCGGTACTGCTTGGCCACGCTGTCGATCACATCCGGCGTGGTGCCGGTCGGGCCGTCGCTCCAGCCTTCGGGCACGGTGCCGGGCTTCTTGCTGTTGTCGCCGTCGTTGTAGCAGTCGGCATCGCCATAGGACAGCGCCCAGCGCGCCACCATGTTCGGGCGGCCGGTCAGCTGGGTGTAACGCTCGATCAGCTTGGGCAGGTCCGCGCCGACGAAGTAGTAGGCATCGAAGCGGTCTTCGCGATGCAGCAGCGTGGCCTGGTCGGGCTGGCGCAGGTCGTAGCTGCCATCGCTCCAGGTATTGCGCAGCATGCCCCAGCCACGGCTGCTCAGCAGCATGGGTGCCGGGCTGGGGCGGTCGCCCTCTTCCCAGCCGCCGGAATAGGACACCTCCAGCTCGCGGCCCTTGAACTGATAGCGGCCGTTCTGCTGGCCGCCACCGAAGTAGCCCTCATCGGCCTGCGAGGACAGCACCTGCACGCTCTGCGTGGCCTCCAGGTCCAGCGGCTGCAGTTCCTGCCACAGCGCGGTGGGCTGGCCGTTGTCCAGGCGTTCCAGGCGCAGGCGCAGCGGTTGCCGCTGCACATGCAGGACCAGTGCGTCGGTACGCACGCGGATTTCCTGCGCATCTTCTTCCAGCTGCGCCTGCACGTTCGCCTTGGGCTGCGGCAGCACGATCGGTGCGGCTTTGTCGCCGGCGCCGGTCAACGTGCCGTTGCGGCCGGCCTGCACGCGGATGATGTCGGTCGCCGGCAGTTCAATGCGGATGCGCGCTCCCTTGTCGGTCTGCAGGTCCCAGCCCTGCACGCCATCGCGGCTGGCGCTGGCGCTGACCGATCGCAGGTTTCCGACCGGCTCGGCCCTGGCCGTCATGGACGCCAGCATCAAGGCCGGCAACAGGGCCAGCATCAGCGGCGAGCGACGTACGCAGTTTTCCACGCGGACTCCCAACCCGTTCACCGGGCGTTTCGAAAGCGATTGGGCCGACTCTAGGGCAGCGATTCGAAAGATGTCAACAAATTGAAAGGAAAAAGGAAGATATATTCCATTGAAACGAAAGTTGTTGCGTCGCAATACTTTGTGTAAGCGCTTGCAGTCGCCTGTTAAGCATTGTGCGATACGGCATTTGAGCCGTCCTTTCGTTTTCCTGGTCATGCCGCGACTGGGAAAGCCACTCGGCCATTTTCTTTCTTTTTACTTTCGATGTTTGACATTTCGAAAGAAAACACAGATGGTGCGCTGGCCCAACTGGAACCTCCGAATGGACGTCACCCTGCTTTCCGATGTGTCCGCCTGGCAGCGCCTTGGCGGAGCCGATACCGCAACCGAAATCGCCCAGCAGCCTGCGCTGTGGGAAGCACTCGCACAGGACCTGTCGCGTGCCCGCGACCGCCTGCAGGCCTTCCTCGGCGACAGCCTCAACGATCCCAACCAGCGCGTGCTGTTCACCGGCGCCGGCAGTTCCGGCTTCATCGCCGAGATGGTGGCCGACGCGATCAACGCACAGTGGGCGGCCGAGGTGCGCGTGGTGCACACCACCAGCCTGCTGACCCACCCGGCGCTGTACCTGCAGCGTGACCGCCCGACCCTGCTGGTGTCGTTCGGCCGCAGTGGCTCCAGCCCGGAAAGCGTGGCAGCGGTGGATCGCGTGCGCAGCGACGTGGACGACGCGCGCTTCCTCGACATCACCTGCAACGCCGATGGCGAACTGGCCCGCCGTGGCGCCGGCCGTGGCGATACGTGCACCCTGCTGATGCCGTCGGCCAGCTGCGACCGCGCCTTCGCCATGACCAGCAGCCTGACCTGCATGCTGCTGGCGGCACTGACGGTGTTTGATCGCTCGCCGTGGGATGCGCGCGTGGCGCGCCTGAAGCAGATCGCCGCGCTGGCCCGCGAAGGGCAGGCGCAGTGGGACGCACCAGTGGCAACGCTTGCGCAGCGCCCGTTCAACCGCGTGATCTACCTTGGCAGCGGCCCGCTGGAAGCGCTGGCCCGCGAGTGTGCACTGAAGGTGCTGGAGCTGACCGCTGGCCGCGTTCTGGCGCTGGCCAACACGCCGCTGGGCTTCCGTCACGGCCCCAAGTCGACGCTGGATGGCAACACCCTGGTGGTGGTGCTGCGCAGCGTGCAGCCGCTCGCGCGCCGCTACGAGCAGGACCTGCTGGACGAACTGCGCCGCGATGGCGTAGCCGGGCAGGTGCTGGCGATCGGTCCACATTCGGTCATCGGCGCCGATGACGATTACACCCTCACCGTACCGGCGCTGGACGATCCGTGGCTGGCACCGGTGTGGCTGGGCTTCGCGCAGCTGTTCGCGCTGCAGCGCTCGGCCGCGCTGGGACTGACCCCGGACAACCCGTTCCCGGACGGCACCGTCAACCGCGTCGTCAAGGGCGTCACCATCCACCATGGCTGAGCTGATCGCCCACGCCTGCTATGGCATCGACATCGGCGGCACCAAGATCGAGCTGGTGGCGTGCGATGCGGCGATGCAGGTCACCTGGCGCCGCCGCGTGGCCACGCCGCAGGGCGACTACGATGGTTTCCTGCAGGCCGTGGTGACGCTGGTGGCCGAGGCCGACGCCGCGCTGGGCCGGAATGATGCGGCCATCGGCATTGCCCTGCCCGGCGTGCGTGACCGCCGCAGCGGCCGCCAGCTCAGCGCGAACGTGCCCGCACTGACCGGCCAATGCGTGGCGCAGGATCTGCAGGCGCGGCTGCAACGCTCGCTGCATTTCGGCAATGACCTGCAGTGCTTTGCCCTGTCGGAAGCGCACGGCGGCGCCGCCGATGGCTACCCCAGCATGTTCGGCGCCATCCTCGGCACCGGTGCCGGCGGTGGCTTCTGCCTGCAGGGCCGGCTGCTGTCCGGCTTCAACGGCCTGGCCGGCGAATGGGGCCACTGGAGCGTGCCCGGCCATCTGCTGCAGCGCCATGGCCTGCCGCTGCTGGACTGCGGCTGCGGCCTGCAGGGCTGCGTGGAGCGCTATGTGTCCGGCAGCGGATTGGCCATGATCGAACGCCACCTCGGAGGCAGCGCCGTCGACGCCAGTGCGGTGATCACGCTGGCCGAAACCGGCGATGCCCGCGCGCGCAAGGCGCTGGACATCCATCGTGACCTGCTCGGACACAGCCTGGCCGCGCTGGTGCTGGCACTGGACCCGCACGTGATCGTGCTCGGCGGCGGACTCTCGCAGTACGCGCCGCTGTACCAGCAGCTGCCGGCCGCCATCGCCACCCATCTGTTCAATGGCGTGCAGGTTCCGCCGATCGTGCCGCCACGGTTCGGCGATGCCGGTGGCGCACGTGGTGCCGCCCTGCTCGCCTGCCAACCCTCGTTTTCCTGATCTCCGGAGCCTGACCATGTCCCCGTTGCAGACCCTGCTTGCTTCCCACCGCGCCGGCGCCAACGTCGGCCTGTACAGCGTCTGTTGCAGCAACGAGCAGGTGCTGCGCGCGGCCATGCACGTCGCCCTGGCGCATGGCACCGTGCTGCTGATCGAGGCCACCTCCAACCAGGTCGACCAGTTCGGCGGCTACACCGGCATGACCCCGCCGCAGTACCGCGACTACGTGGGCACGCTGGCCGATGAAGAAGGCTTCCCGCGCGAGCGGCTGATGCTGGGCGGCGACCACCTCGGCCCGAATGCCTGGCAGAAGCGCCCGGCGGCCGAAGCGATGACCCACGCGCGCGTGCTGATCGAAGCCTACGTCGCCGCCGGTTTCCACAAGATCCATCTGGATTGCAGCATGTCCTGCGCCGATGATCCGGTGCCGCTGCCCGATGCCATCGTCGCTGCGCGCTCGGCCGAGCTGGCCGAAATCGCCGAACGCACCGCCGCCGAACATGGCCTGCCGCCGCCGGTCTACGTGATCGGTACCGAAGTGCCGATTCCCGGAGGCGAAGCCTCGCTGGCCGAAGGCCTGCAGGTGACCACGCCGGCCGCCGCCGCGCAGACCCTGGCCATCCACCGGCAGGCCTTCGATACCCCGCAGCTGCGCGATGCGTGGCAGCGTGTGATCGCGATGGTGGTGCAGCCGGGCGTGGACTTCGACCACAGCAGCGTGCACGAGTACGACGCCGCCGCTGCCAGTACGCTGGCCGATTTCCTCGAACAGCAGCCACGCATCGTGTTCGAAGCGCACTCCACCGACTACCAGCGCGAGAGCGGCCTGCACGCGCTGGTGCGCGACCACTTCGCCATCCTCAAGGTCGGGCCCGCGGCCACCTTCGCCTACCGCGAAGCGCTGTTCGCGCTGGCCGCGATCGAGGCCGAACTGCTGCCGGCGGCACAGTGCTCGCGCCTGCCGCAGGTGCTGGACGAGGTGATGGTGGCGCAGCCGAAGTACTGGCAGTCCTACTACCAGGGCGATGACACGGCGCTGCGCCTGCTGCGCAGCTACTCCTTCAGTGACCGCTGCCGTTACTACTGGGGCGAGCCCGCGCTGGTGCAGGCGGTGCAGACCCTGTTCGCCAACCTGGAACAGCACGCGCCGCCACTGGTGCTGCTCAGCCAGTACCTGCCGGAGCAGTACCGCGCCGTGCGTGAGGGCACGCTGGCCAACACCCCCACCGCGCTGGTGCAGCACCGCATCGGCCTGTGCCTGGGCGAGTACGCGCGCGCCTGCGGCGCCAACCAGGCCGGAACCCGCACGCAGAACGCACGTTCGGCTGCCGCAGTTGCTGCGAACGGCTAATCTCTACCTTTCCCCGCGAAACCGAGAATGGCCATGCGCAACACCCGCTCCCGCCGGCAACAGATCCTGCAGCTGCTGATCGAGCACGGCTCGGTGCAGGTGGCCGATCTGGTCGAGCGTTTCGGCGTGTCGGCGGTGACCATCCGTGCCGACCTGACCCACTTCGAGTCGCAGGGCCTGGCCAACCGCACCCACGGCGGCGCCACCCTGGTGCGCACGCCGCCGCAGGAACAGGACATCCATGAGAAGGACGCGCTGAACCTGCCGTTGAAGGAATCGATCGGTGCGCGCGCTGCGCGCCTGGTGCAGCCGGGCGACAACATCATCATCGATTCCGGCTCGACCACGATGACGCTGGCTCGCCACCTGCGCGCGCATCGCGACGTGACGGTGATGACCAATGGCCTGAACATCGCCTGGGAACTGGCCAATGCCGCGGGCATCACCGTGCTGCTGACCGGTGGTCTGCTGCGCCAGCAGTCGCTGTCGCTGCAGGGCAGCCAGGCCGAGGCCAGCCTCAACTCGTACAGCTTCGATACCCTGTTCCTTGGCGTGGATGGCCTGGACCTGCAGTTCGGCCTGACCACCCACGACGAGGCCGAAGCCCGCCTCAACCACCGCATGGTCGAGCGCGCGCGCCGCATCGTGGTGCTGACCGACGCCTCCAAGTTCGGCCGTGTCAGCCTGCACCGCATCGCCCGCCTCGACCAGATCCACGCCATCATCACCGACGCCGGCATCGACGAGGCAACCCGCGAAGGGCTGCAGCGGCTGGGTATCGAAGTGATCATTGCCGAGCCTCCCGCATGACCGACATCCGTTCCCTGCATGGCCGCATCCTCACCCCGCTGGGCTGGCGGCGTGGCCAGGTACACTTCGATTCACATGTGCGCCAGCTGCAGGTGGATGACCACAGTGGTGCTGACGACCTGCAGCTGCCGGTCATCCTGCCCGGCTTCATCGACCTGCATGTGCACGGCGCGGCCGGGGTGGACCTGATGCAGGGCGGCGACGTGGCGCGCACCATCGCGCGCACCCATCTGCGCTTCGGTACCACCACGCTGCTGGCAACCACCATGACCGCCGGCCTGGATGAGATCGAGCACGCGCTGCAGGGCGTGGCTGCGACGATGGCGGCGCCCGATGCCGACGCCGCCAGCATCGTCGGCGTGCATCTGGAAGGACCGTTCATCAGCCCGCAGCGGCTCGGTGCACAGCCCAACCGTACGATCGAGGCGACGCTGGCGCTGGTGCAGCAACTGCACGCACTGGCGCCGATCCGGGTGATGACGCTGGCACCGGAAATCGGCGATCACACCGCACTGATTCCCGCGCTTTCGGCGATGGGCATCCGCGTGCAGCTCGGCCACAGCGCCGGCACCTACGAGGAAGGCGTAGCCGCGCTGCAGGCCGGCGCCTCCGGCTTCACCCATCTGTTCAATGGCATGACCGGTGTCGACCATTACCGACCCGGCATCGCCGCAGCGGCGCTGGCGCATGCACAGTACGCCGAGATCATTCCCGACCTGCAGCACATCCATCCCGGCGTGATCCGCCTGGCCGCGCGCGCGATCCCGCGCCTGTATGCGGTGACCGACGCGACGGCCGCCACCGGCATGCCCGACGGCGAGTACGCGCTGGGCGAGCAGCGGGTGCACAAGTGCGGCGGCTGCGTGCGCCTGGCGACCGGTTCACTGGCCGGCAGCGCCCTGACCATGGACCAGGCACTGCGCAACCTGGTGCGCGTGGGCCTGGAGCTGGCCGATGCCTCGCAGCGCGTTTCCACCTTCCCGGCCGACTATCTGGGCCTGGGCGATCGCGGCCGCATCGCGCCCGACGCCCGTGCCGACCTGGTGGTACTGGACACCGAACTGCGCCTGCGGCAGGTGGTGGTTGGTGGCCGGGTGATCGACCTGCACTAGGCGACGCGCGTCTGTAGAGCCGAAGGCAATGGCAGGAGCCATTGCCAACGTCGCTTGCGACGGCCCGGAGGGTGCCGATCAGGACGATCGGCATAGCCGTGCTCGGCTGCTTTTCGCATCAGCATCGACGATGTCCGCGCCGCGCTTCGCGCGGCAAGCCGAGCATGGCTCGGCTCTACATGAAGCGCGCAAGCGCAATGCCCCAGCCCCGCACCATCCCCGTTATTCCAGGAATACGCCGATGACCGCAGCCACCGCACCCGCCGTACCCGCTTCCACCGCTCCGCGCTGGCCCGTACGTTACCTGCTCTTCATCGGCGGCCTCGGTGGCCTGCTGTACGGCATCGACATCGGCATCATCGCCGGCGCCCTGCCCTATCTTGAAGCCACCGCCAGCCACGCCTGGCAGCTCAGCAGCCAGCAGCTTGGCTTCGTGGTGGCCGCGGTACTGCTGGGCAGCGTGCTGTCCTCGCTGTTCGCCGGCATGATCGCCGACCTGATCGGCCGCCGCGGCGCGATGCTGCTGGCCGGCCTGCTGTTCACCGCCTCGATTCCGATCATGGCGTTGGCCTCGGGCTATACACCCCTGCTGCTGGGCCGCCTGCTGCAGGGCGTCAGCGGTGGCCTGATCGGCGTGGTGGTACCGCTGTACCTGGCCGAAGTCCTCAGCCCCGAGCGACGTGGCCGGGGTGCGGCGATGTTCCAGCTGCTGCTGACCATTGGCCTGGTGTTGGCCGCGCTGATCGGGCTGTACCACGCACATGCGGTGGATGCCGCCGCCGAGGCCGTGCGCTCGCTGCCGCTGGCACAGCAGGCGCAGGAGCTGTTCACGGTGAAGGACCACGCCTGGCGCACCATCTTCTGGAGCTGCCTGGCGCCGGGCCTGCTGTTCTGCGCCGGCATCTTCTGGCTGTCCGAATCGCCGCGCTGGCTGGTGCGCCGGGGCCGTGTCAACGATGCCCGCCGCAGCTTGCAGCGCGTTCTGCCTGCTGCCGATGTGGAGCCCACCCTTGCGCAGATCCAGGCGCCGGAATCGAGCAGCAGCGACAGCAAGCGCGACCCGCTGCTCAGCCGCCGCTACGTGGTGCCGTTCCTGCTCGCCTGCGTCGTGCTGGCCTGCACCCAGGCCACCGGCATCAACTCGGTACTGGCCTACGCGGTGAACATCCTCAACCAGGCCGGCCTGTCCGGTTCAGTGGCCAACGGCGCCGACGTGGCGATCAAGCTGCTCAATGCGGTGATGACCGTGGTCGCGTTGCTGCTGGTCGACCGCAAGGGCCGCAAGTTCCTGCTGATGCTCGGCAGCGGTGGTATCTGCGTGGCCCTGCTGGCAGCGGCCACGCTGTTCTTCCAGGCCGAGCGCGGTCGCGCTGATGTGCAGCCGCAGTTGCAGGCGGCGGTCAACGGCGATGGCCTGCAGCTGGTGCTGGATGAAGCCCAGTGGGAGCGCCTCGGTGCTGGCATCGACAGCGAGGGCCGGCCGCTGCAGCTGACCGTGTCGTACGCCTACGGCGACTTCACCAATGTGCGCGCCGTGCGCAGCGACAACCTGATTGATCGCGAACTGCGTATCGACCGCACCGGCACCGTACAGCCAGACAGCGTGATCGGCGCATTCTTCCGCAAGTTGCATCTGAACCCGTTCGCCGACCCCGCCAGTGCCGCGCAGGCGCCGCTGCGCGTCGAACAGGCCCGCATCGGCCCGGTGCCGCCGCCTGCACATGGCTGGGCGGTGGCCGCCTGCATCCTGGTATTCGTCGCGTTCTTCGCGGTCGGTCCCGGCGTGTGCGTGTGGCTGGCACTGTCGGAACTGATGCCGAACCGCATCCGCTCCAACGGCATGAGCATCGCACTGCTGATCAACCAGTTCGTGTCGACCACCATCGCCGCCATCTTCCTGCCCACGGTGGGCCACTACGGCTACGCCAGCATGTTCGTGTTCTGGGCGGCCTGCACCTTCGTATTTTTCCTGGTAGCCGCATTCTGGCTGCCGGAGACCAAGGGCAAGTCACTGGAGGAGATCGAGGCACGGTTCGCCCGGTAGCGGTCGACCTTGGTCGACCTCCGCGTAGCGCGCGGATGTTGGCGCGCCCGTCACTGACCGGTGATGTGCTTCGCCAACGCCTGCGCCTCGGCGATGCTCGGCAGCCCGCTCAGCATCATCGACTCCCCGAACGGGCCCTGCACCGTCGCCACCATCAACACGCGGCCATCCACGCTGATTGCCGCTCGCTGGCCCACCAGTGCTTCCGTGCCATCGTGGATGCGCTGGTGCGCTTCGTGTCGAAAGCGGATCTGCAGGCCAGGTTGCTTGTCCTGATCCAGCACGTAGCGCACATCGGCAATGTCGGCGCTGCCGGCGATCGGTGGCTCGTGCAGGGCCAGGGTTTCGCCCTGCCACTGCACCTGCCTGCCCTTGCCGTCCGCATCGACCGCGCTCAGGCGTACATCCACACCCGCGCGCGGTACATGTCCCTCGACCGCCTGCACCGCGGGCGTGGCACCTGGCGTGCATCCGGCCATGGCCAGTGCCGCGCCCAGCAACAACGCAAGCGCCGTTCTCACTTCAGCTTCCGCAGCTTGAACGCCACCAGCACCTGCAGCAGGCCGTACAGCAGGCTGCCAATGCCGATCCACAGCGTGGTCACCGCCACGCCCGCGTACGGGTTGGCCGCGAACAGCAGGCCCAGCACCACCGCCAGCACGCCGCTGAGAATCAGCAGCCACTCACCCTGGATCTGCTTGCGCACGCGGATCGCGAACACGATGCGATAGATGCCTGCCACCAGCAGCCACGCCGCCAGGAACAGCACCAGCACGCTGGCGGTGGCCAGCGGATTGATCACCGCCAGGATGCCGAAACCCAGCGAGGCGATGGCATACAGTGCCAGCCAGCCACGCGACGCGCCGCTGCCGCCGCTGACCAGTGCGAACAGGCTGATGACGCCTTCAACGATGGCCATCACGCCCAGCGTCCACGCCAATGCCATGGCGGCGGACAGCGGCCAGCCGATGGCGATGATGCCGAAGCCCAGCGCAACCAGCCCATACAGCAGCAGGATCCACCAGCTGCGACCCACCGCCGACAACAAGGGAGACAAGGGGGAATTCATGGCCACTCCTTCAGTCCAGTACCGGCCACATCCTAGCCCCCGGCGATGAAGACAGCGATCACGGTACCCGCGCGCACACCCATACCCGCACCTCTTCAGCGCCCACGCAGCGCAGCGTTTCGGCAATCTCCATCACCGTACTGCCGGTGGTCATCACGTCGTCAACCACGGTCAATCGGGGTGGCACCGGACCACGCACATCGAACGCATCGAACAGGTTCTCCCGGCGCTGTTCGGCCGTGCGTTCGGACTGTGGCGCCGTATGCCGCCGCCGGTACAGCCCATGCCAGACCGGCAACGGCAGCAGCCGGCACAGCTCGGCGGCCTGGTTGTAGCCACGCTGGCGCAGGCGGCGGCGGTGCAGCGGCACCGGCACCAGTGGTGGGCATGACCAGGCGGGCGGTGCCCGCTGCATCAACTGCGCCAGCAGGCGGCCAGCCGCCAGGTCCTGATGGAACTTGTAGCGCACCAGCAGCTGGTCCACTGGCGGCAGGTACAACAGGCTGGCATGGGTGGCCGTCTGCGGTGGCGCTTCCTCGCGGCAGCTGCCGCAGACGATCAGGGCGGCGTCCGGCAACGGCAGCGCGCAACGCAGGCAGGCGCGGCCGGCCCAGGGGAGTCCGGCGAGGCAGGCGCGGCACAGGTCGAGATCATCATCGCCCGGATCGCCGCATACCAGGCAGCGCAGTGGCAGCAGCACGCGAAGCGCCGCCTGCAGGAGGCGAGTGGACTTGAACAGGACCGGCATGCACTACAGCGTGATCGCACCCCGGCCCTGGGGCCATCAGACGCTCGCCCTTCAACCCGTAGGCATCCTTACCCGTTTACGGATCACTTCATCTCGTGGGCGCCGGCGCGGCATCCACCCGCGTGCGGTACACCATGTACGGCGCCTGCCGCCGATCAACGCCGCCATTGAATCCGGCTTGGCGGTGCAGCTGGTTGGCGGTGAAGTACAGATAGCCGTCCGGCCCCATCGACAGCGTATCCGGCCACAGGATGCGCGGGTCGTGCACCACCGTCGTCCATCGCCCCTGCGCGTCGCGGGCATGGATGGCGTTGTGCTCGTAGTCGCTGGCATACAGCCGCCCGTTGGCGTCCATCTCCATGCCATCGGAGGCGCCCTTGTCGCCCAGGTCGACCACCGCCGCCGCCAGTTCCGCTTCACTCACCTCCGGGTCGCGCAGCAGCGCGGTCGGCACGCTGTACAGATGACGGCTGGACAAGGGCGTGTAGAACAGGGTGCCGCCATCGGGCGACAGGGCGATGCCATCGGCGGCCACGGTGAACGGCGCCGACGAACCATCGGCGTTGCGCAGTCGCATCTGCTGCCCTTCCACGATCGGCACGAAGGTCGGGTCGGCTGACGTGGACACATGCCCGATCAGGCGCTTGGTGGCGCTACCGGTAGCGAGGTCGATCACGATGATGCCGCCGATACCGCTCAGCGACGAGTCGGTCACGTAGGCCACGCCCTCGCGGCCGACCCGGAAGTCGAAGCGCACATCGTTGACGTAGGTGCGCGCGTCGATGACGTTGGCCGGGAACACCAGTGTCCTGGCCACGGTATTGGTAGCCAGATCGATCGCCACCAGCTTGGCGCCACCGGCCTGCGGTGCGGAGAATCCGGGCGCTGCAGTGTCCAACACCCAAAGCCGGCCTTGGCGATCGGCCACCACGCTCTGCACGCTGATGAAGTGTGCAGCCGGGTCGGCTCCGTCCGCGCTGTTGATGCGCGCATCCGGATAGGGAACGGCGCGGCCGTCGCGCCATTCGGCCACGCTGTAGCTCACGTCATCGCCCCAGCGCGGGAAGTTGACGAAGATGCGCCCGGTTTCTGATACCGCCACGCTGGTGGGCATGGCACCTTCGAAACGCGCCACCGGTTCGAGGGTACCGATGCTGCGCTCGCTGGGCAGCATGGGCGCGCCGGACATCGCCAGCGCGGGGGAACTGGCCAGGGCCAGGACGGCAGCCGCCAGGCTGCGGATACGGCAGTTGATCATGGTGCTCTCGATGCGGGTCCGGGTGCAGCCCCGGTGTCGATGCATCTTCAGCGCCGCGCCGCGCATGGGGTAGACGGTGCAGCGCGGAATCAGCTTCACTGCTGGAGTGAAGATTCGAGATGATTGGTCCTGTTGATCAAGGTAATCAGTGAGGTCTATCAGCTGGCTCTGCTTTCGGCACCATCAACAGCTCCGCCAACCCACGGTAGATCGGCACGCGGCACACCAGCCCGGACACGCCGCGTGCGATCAGCACCGTGGCCAGGATCGGCAGCAGCAGATCACCACTGTCGGTCAGCTCCAGCGAGATCACCGCCGAGGTCAGCGGGGCCTGGGTGACGCCGGTCAGGTAGGCGCACATGCCCAGCAGCACGAACGCACGCGGGTCCACGCCCGGCATCAGTACGGCCAGGTTGTGGCCAAGGCCGGCACCGACCGCCAGCGCCGGCGAGAACAGGCCGCCGGGGATGCCCGCCACGTAGGACGCCAGATTCGCCAGCAGCTTCATCAGACCGAACTCGTGGCCCACCATCGCCTGCCCCTGCACCAGGCTGCGCGCCTGTTCGTAGCCGGTGCCGAATGCGCCTTCTCCGAACGCCAGGGCCAGCAGCACCACCACAAGCCCGCAGCCTGCGGCCAGCAACACGGGATGCCGCTGCCGTAGTTGCCCGAGCCAACGGGGGCGGCCCGCCGCACTGGCCAGCACCGCGCGCGCGAACAATCCGCCCAGCAATCCGGCCACTACGCCGCACAGCAGGATCGCCAGCCAGCCCTGGCCGAGCGGCAGGCGCGCGCTCACATGGCCGAAGTAGGTGTAGTTGCCCAACAGACCGAGCGATACCACGCCGCCGACGATCACTGCGGTCAACAGGGTGCCGGAGAAGCGATGTTCGAAACGGCCACTGAGCTCCTCGATGGCGAACACGATGCCGGCCAGCGGTGTATTGAATGCCGCGGCGATGCCCGCTGCACCACCCGCCAGCAGGAAGTGCGAGAGTTCGCGCGGATCCTTGAAGCCGAACCAGCGGCCGAACAGGTACATCAGGCTGGCACCCACATGCACGGTCGGGCCCTCGCGACCAACGGACGCGCCACCGAGCAGGGACAGCGAGGTCAGCAACAGCTTGCCGGCCGAAACCGCTGGGGAAAGGTTGGTTTTCCGGAACGGCTCATCGGGCTTGTCCAACGCAGCGATGACCTGCGGAATGCCGCTGCCCCGCGTGGGTTTCAGCACGCCACTGGTCAGCCAGGCCAGCAACGCGAAGATGCCGGGCGTGAGCAGCAGGGCCCACCACGGCGAGTGCGCGGTGATGCGCTGGAACAGATGGAAGGCCGCGTCGCTGGCCTTGGCAAACAGGATGGCCACCAGCGCTACGGCCACAGCCCCGCCCCAGAGCGCGGCACGGCGGCGCCAGGCCTCGCTTGGGACCAGCGCGGTGATGCGGCCGCGAAGGCGATGGAGATCGGTCATGCGAGGCAGTGTGGACGCAGCGGGAGCAGGTGGACAGCGGTCACTGTGGCCGAAGGCCTTGCAGGATGCGGTGAAATGCCCCGATACGGGTCGTCCCGACTGCCTGCCCCGTGCGTACATCGCTGGACGCGCAGGCGCTCCCGCCACCGGCGCTTTTTCACCCCGCGCTTCCAGTACACCGCGCGCAACCCGTTCGCGCACACGCTGGGCGTAGAAGACATCGGCAATGCCGGGGTGGCGCTGCGGGTCCAGCGACATCGCGTTCCCCACGATGCAGGCGATGTTCGGAACTGTCCATCGCAGTGGAAACGCAGTTGCGCATCGATCCGGGCGATGCCTTCATCGGTCAGCGCGGCGGTGCTTTGCCGCTACTGGTCGGTGAGAGGGACATCGCTGTCAGGACCTTCGTCCGTATCACGCAGGCAACCGTTTATCGCCAACAAGCGAACCAAGACATAGTGACCGAATGCTTCAAGTTCCTCCTTCGGCAGCATCGCCGGATCGAGCTCCCCCGCCGCGTAGTCCTTGAAGGTCACGAAGGTGTGATTCTTCCACTGCCCCGGCGCTTCGGCCTGGCGCAGATCATCCATCACCACGCGCAGGCCGCCGTCAGGCAGTTCGGCCAGGCTGCACAGCACCGCATGGCGGCGGATCGGGTAGGGCTGGTAGCTGTCCATGGCACGTGCTCGCGAGTCCGTATGCGGCAATGAACTTACACCGTAGCGCGCATTTCTGGCAGTCGATTTCTGTAAACCGAATTAATTACCAGTTAGTTGACAGCCTTCACCAACCCACCCACACTGCCGCCCTCGCTCCACTCGTACCCAAGGTCCGCCATGGCTGCTGCCATCCGCCACGACTGGCAACACGACGAACTGCAGGCCCTGTTCGACCTGCCGTTGCCCGAGCTGCTGTTCCGCGCCGCGGCGGTCCACCGTGAGCACTTCGACCCGGCGCAGGTGCAGGTCTCCACGCTGCTGTCGGTGAAGACCGGAGGCTGCCCGGAAGACTGCGCGTACTGCCCTCAGGCGCAGCGCTACAGCACCGGGGTGAACGCGCAGAAGCTGATGGACACCGATGCGGTGCTGGCCAAGGCCCGCCAGGCCAAGGCCGCCGGTGCGTCGCGTTTCTGCATGGGTGCCGCGTGGCGATCACCGAAGGACCGCGACATCCCGAAGGTAGCGGCGATGATCGCCGGGGTGAAGGCGCTGGGCCTGGAGACCTGCGCCACGCTGGGCATGCTCAGTGGCGAACAGGCACGCGCGCTGAAGGACGCCGGCCTGGACTACTACAACCACAACCTCGACACCGCACCGGACTACTACGATTCGATCATCCACACGCGCCAGTACCAGGACCGCCTGGACACGCTGGAGCACGTGCGCGAGGCCGGCCTGAAGACCTGCTGCGGCGGCATTGTCGGCATGGGCGAGACGCGCGCGCAGCGCGTTGGCCTGCTGCTGGCGCTGGCCACGCTGCCGGCGCATCCCGATTCGGTGCCGATCAACAGGCTGGTGCAGGTGGCGGGCACCCCGCTGCATGGCAGCGCGGAGCTGGACCCGTTCGAATTCGTGCGCATGATCGCGGTGGCACGCATCGCCATGCCGCGCTCGATGGTGCGGCTGTCGGCCGGGCGCGAAGCCATGAGTGACGAACTGCAGGCGCTGTGCTTCCTGGCCGGTGCCAATTCGATCTTCTACGGCGACAAGCTGCTGACCACCGGCAACCCGGAGAGTGAGCGCGACCTGGCCCTGTTCGCCCGGCTGGGACTGCAACCGATGGCGGTGCAGGTGGATGCCGAGGGCCACGATCACGGCGGTACAGTGCACGCCGACATCAGCGCCGATGCGCCCGGCTGCGGCTGCGCTCACGCGGCCTGAGACGGGGTACAAGCAGGCGTCGCGGCAACGCGCTACCCTAGCCGCCCCGTCGCCGCATTCAGCCGCCATGGCCCGCCCCGACCTGACCGCCCGCCTCCACGCCCAGCGCGCCCTGCGCGATGCCCAAGGCCGTCGCCGCACGCGGCGCACGGTCAACCGTCGTGATGGCGTCCGCCTGGAAGTGGACGGCCAGTGGCTGACCGGCTTCTGCAGCAATGATTATCTGGGCCTGGCCCAGCAGTTCAGCGTGGTCAACGCGCTGCAGGATGCCGCCGCACGCGAAGGCACCGGCGCCGGTGCATCGCATCTGGTCTGCGGCCACCACGCCCTGCATGACGCGCTGGAGCGCGAAGTGGCGGAGTGGCTGGGCTACCCGCGCGCGCTGCTGTTCGGTAGTGGCTTCGCCGCCAACCTGGCCGTGCAGCAGGCACTGCTGAGCGAAGAGAGTGATGTCTGCGTGCAGGACAAGCTCAACCACGCCAGCCTCTTGGATGCGACGCGGCTGGCCGGTGCGCGCCTGCGCCGTTATCCGCACCTTGATGCCGAAGGCGCGATGCGCCAGCTCAAGCACGCGCCCGACGGCGCGGCGATGCTGGCCACCGATGGTGTCTTCAGCATGGATGGCGACATCGCACCGCTGCGTGCATTGTCGCTTGTGGCACGCCTGCAGCAGGCGCTGTTCTATGTGGACGATGCGCACGGCGTAGGTGTGGTCGGTGACGGCCGTGGTGCCGTGGCCGCCGCCGGGCTGGGCGTGGACGATGTGCCGCTGCAGCTGGTCACGCTGGGCAAGGCACTGGGCGGTTCCGGCGCGCTGGTGCTGGGCCGCGACGATCTGGTCGAGCACCTGGCTGAAACCGCACGCCCCTACATCTACACCACGGCGATGCCGCCACCGCTGGCCGCCGCTGCACTGGAAGCGGTGCGCCTGGCACGCCGTGACAACTGGCGCCGCTCGAAACTGACCGACCTGATCGCGCTGTTCCGCAGCGAGGCACGCCGCCATGGCCTGGACCTGATGGCTTCGGAAACGCCGATCCAGCCGCTGCTGTGTGGTGACGATCACCGCGCCGTGGCGATGTCCAAGGCACTGGAGCAGGCTGGTTGGCTGGTCGGCGCGATCCGTCCGCCCACGGTGCCCGAAGGCAAGGCGCGCCTGCGTGTGACCCTGTCCGCCCTGCACACGCCGGAACAGGTGCGTGGCCTGGTGGACGCGATCGCCAGCGCGCGCGATCGCGTGGATCTGGCGGTGCGTGACGCCGCGCCACCGCCATTGCCTGTCTTTGCCTGAGCCTGCTGTCGTTTTCCCATGCATATCGACGTCACCGGCCAGGGGCCGGACCTGGTACTGATCCATGGCTGGGCCCTGCAGGGCGGTGTGTTCGCACCCTTGGTGCAGCGCCTGGCCGACCGGTTCACCCTGCATCTGGTTGATCTGCCGGGCCATGGCCACAGCCGCGAAGACACCACGCCGTTGCGCCTGCCGTTCGTGGTGAACGCCATTGCCGCGGCCACGCCGCCGGCGGTGTGGTGCGGCTGGTCACTGGGCGGCCTGTTCGCACTGCACGCCGCCGCAACGCTTCCGAAAGTGCGCGGGCTGGCGATGATCGCGGCCACGCCGCGCTTCGTGCGCGGCGACGACTGGCCGCATGCGGTGGAGCCGGCGGTGTTCGAGCAGTTCGGGCGCGAGCTGGCGACCGATTTCGGTGGCACCCTGGAACGCTTCCTGGCGCTGGATGTGATGGGCTCGGCGCACGCCCGCGAGGAGCTGCGCACGCTGCGCCAACGCCTGGTTGAGCGCGGCGCGCCCACCGAACGGGCCCTGCTGGAAGGCCTGCGCCTGCTGGAAAGCACCGACCTGCGCGGCGCATTGCCAACACTGGGCAAACCCAGCCTGTGGATCGCCGGCCAGCGCGACCGGCTGGTGTCTCCGGCGGCGATGCAGGCCGCTGCGGCATTGGCCCCGGGTGCGCAGGCGCTGACCATCGCCCATGGCGGCCACGCACCCTTCCTCGGCCATGCCGACGAGGTGGCCAGCGCCCTGCAACACTTCGTTGCCGGCCTGTCACCGGCCGATGGCGGACAATGAGCGCCTTCCTCATTCCACGGGATTGACGCATGGATCTGGGTATCAACGGCCGCTGGGCACTGGTCTGCGGCGCAAGCAAGGGCTTGGGCCTGGGCTGCGCGCGTGCGCTGGTGCGCGAGGGCGTCAACGTGGTGATCGTGGCCCGTGGCGAGGCTGCACTGCAGGTCGCTGCCGAAGAGCTGCGTGCACTGCCCGGTGCCGCTGAGGTGCGCGCGGTCGCCGCCGACGTCACCACCGACGCCGGTCGTGCCGCGGCGCTGGCCGCGTGCCCGCAGGTGGACATCCTGGTCACCAATGCCGGTGGCCCGCCGCCAGGCGACTTCCGCACTTTCGAGCGCGACGACTGGATCGCCGCGCTCGACGCCAACATGCTGGCGCCGATCGCGCTGATCCGCGCCACCGTGGACGCGATGATTGCGCGTGGCTTCGGTCGCATCGTCAACATCACCTCGTCGGCGGTGAAAGCGCCGATCGACATCCTGGCACTGTCCAACGGTGCACGCAGCGGCCTGACCGGTTTCGTCGCCGGCCTGTCGCGCCGCACCGTCGCGCACAACGTCACGATCAACAACCTGCTGCCCGGCCAGTTCGACACCGACCGGCTGCGCGCCAACTTCGCCCACACTGCGGGCAAGGACGGCGATGCCGGCGAAGTGGCCGAACGCCGCCGCCAGCAGATTCCCGCCGGCCGCTTCGGCACGGCGGACGAGTTCGGCGCCGCCTGCGCCTTCCTGTGCAGCGCACACACCGGTTACCTCACCGGGCAGAACCTGCTGATCGACGGCGGCGCCTACCCCGGTACGTTCTAAGAGACTTTCGCAATGCCGTCCCACTTCGATGCCCGCCATGTCCGCCGCGCATTCGCGCGTGCCGCCACCAGTTACGACGCTGCCGCCGCCCTGCAGCGCGAGGTGCAGTCGCGGCTGATCGAATCGTTGGACTACCTGGAGGCACGCAAGCCCGAGGTGGTGCTGGACATCGGCGCGGGTACCGGCCACGCCAGCGCGTTGATGAAGAAGCGTTGGCCGAAGGCGCAGGTGATCGCGCTGGATGTGGCACTGCCGATGCTGGACCAGGCCAAGCGCCAGGCCGGCTGGTGGAAGCCGTTCCAGCGCCTGTGCGGCGACGCCGCCGCGCTGCCGCTGGCCGACAACAGCGTGGACGTGATCTTCAGCAACCTGTGCCTGCAGTGGGTGGACGATCTGCCGGCGGTGTTCGCAGGCTTCCGTCGCGTGCTCAAGCCCGGTGGCCTGCTGCTGTGTTCCACCTTCGGCCCGGAAACCCTGATCGAACTCAACGAGGCCTTCGCGGCCGCCGATGACCGCCCGCACGTGAGCCGCTTCGCGCAGATCGCCCAGTTCGGCGATGCGCTGATGATGGCCGGCTTCCGCGACCCGGTGCTGGACCGCGATCTGTTCACCCTGACCTACGACGACCTGCCCTCGTTGATGCGCGAGCTGCGCGCGATGGGCGCGACCAATGCGCGGGTGGATCGCCGCCACACGCTGACCGGGCGTGGCCGTTTCGCTGCGGCGGCAGCGGCGTATGAACCGATGCGGCGCGCCGACGGCAAGCTGCCCAGCAGCTGGGAAGTGATCTATGCCCATGCCTGGGCACCGGACCCGGGCGCACCGATCCGCGAAGGCGGGCATGACGTGGCCTCAGTGCCGGTTTCGGCGATTCCGATCCGGCGCAAGCAGACCTGATCGAGAGCCGCCGGGCATGGCCCGGCGCTACCGGGCGCGCGATAGGGGCCGCGCCGGACGCGCGATATGGGTAGCGCCGGGCCATGCCCGGCGGGCACAGAGGCAACCGCTCAGGTATTGGCCGGCGAACTCAGCGGCGGCCGCACCAGGTCGCGGTGGAAGAAATAGATTTCCTGCACCAGGAAGCGCCAACTGGTGTGGAAGCTGCGGAAGCGCGTGCTGGGCGTGGACGAGGCCAGTGCATCGATGCCCAGCGCCTTGCTCAGGCGCAGCGCGCGCGCCATGTGCAGCGGATCGCTGACGATGATCACCCGGTGCAGGTTGCGCTGGTCCATCAGCCGCTTGGCTTCCACCAGGTTCTGCACGGTGTTGCGCGAGGCAGTCTCGATCAGGATCGCATCGTCCGGCACGCCGTGCTTGAGCGCATAGCGCCGCGCCACCTGTGACTCGGAAAAGCGCGCGCCGGTACCACCATAGCCGCCGGTGAAGATCAGCAGTGGCGCGAACTGGGCCTCATAGAGATCCAGCCCGTGACGGATGCGTTCTTCGAATACCGGCGACGGCTTGGCGTCATAGGCCGCCGCACCGAGCACGATGATGGCATCGGCCTTGGCCGCCTGGTCACGCTCGCCGACCCAGACGATCCAGGCAGTCACGCCCAGCAGCCAGATCACCAGCAGGACAAACAACCGCCACAGCCAGCCCAGCAGGCCAGTGCGATGCCGGTGCCGGTCGCGGCTCACGGCGCCCCCCAGCGCAGTGCCTGCAGGTCGACGTTGCCGCCGGACAGCACCAGGCCCACGCGCAGGCCGGCAAAACGCTGCGGCTGCGCCAGCACCGCGGCGAGCACGGTTGCCGATGACGGCTCGACCACCTGCTTGAGAACCTCCCACAGCAAGCGCATTGCCGCCATCGTCGCCGCGTCATCGACCACGATCACCTCGGCGTTGGCCGCGCGCAGCAACTCGAAGTTGGACGCGCCGATCAGGGTGCGCAGGCCATCGCAGATCGTGTCCGGGGTGAATGCCGCCTGGCGCTCGCCAGCGGCCAACGAGCGCGCGGTGTCGTCAGCGCCGGCCGGCTCGGCCAGCACCAGCCGGGTCTGCGGGCTGGCGAGCTGCAGGGCCCGCGCGGTGCCGCTGGCCAGGCCACCGCCGCCCACCGGCACCACCAGCACGTCGAACGGGCCGTCGCTGTGCAGCAGCTCCAGTGCCGCGGTGCCCTGCCCGGCCATCACCGCCGGGTCCGCATAGGGATGGACCAAGGTCGCGCCGGTATCAGCCTGCACTTTGGCGCAGGTGGCCTCGCGGTCGGCGATGGTTGGTGGGCAGCGCCAGAGCGTGGCGCCATGGCGGGCGATGTTGGCCAGCTTGGCCGCCACTGCACCTTCGGGCACCACCACGTGGCAGGGAATGCCACGGGTGCGCGCGGCCAGAGCCAGGGCGGCGCCGTGGTTGCCGGAGGAATGGGTGACCACGCCGGCGCTGGCGCGATCGGCATCCAGCGACCACACCGCATTGCAGGCGCCGCGGAACTTGAATGCGCCGCCGCGCTGCAGATGCTCGGCCTTGAACGCCAGCTGCGCGCCGGCCAGCGCATCGAGCGTGCGCGAACGCAGCACCGGGGTCACGCTGGCGTGCGGCGCGATCCGCGCAGCGGCAGCCAGGACATCATCGGCACGGGGCAACAGTGAATCGCTCATGACGCAAGATTAACGTATGGCTCCCTGCTGGCGACCCCGGCACAGGTCATGCCAGCATGGCAGCCTTCACCTCCATTCATCCTGGACAGTGAAGTTAAGGGCCGATTCAACGCCTGCGCACGAAGCTCACTGTACAACCCGTCCTCTGGGGGGACCCACCATGAAAACGCGCCTGATGCTTGCCGGTGGCCTGATGCTGGCCCTGGCCGGCTGCACCACCTACGACTATGTCGGCGGTGGCCGCAGCGGCAGCTACTACCACGGTGCGCCGTCGGTGGAGTACCGCTACCCCGCCGGCTATCCCTACAACTACGGCTACCCGTACTACGGCGGCTATGGCGGCTACTACGGCGGCTATGGCAATCCGTACTACTCGCGCCCGATCTACCGCCCGCCGCACAACCACCGCCCGCCACCGCGCCCACCCGGCAACGGCGGCGAGAACCGCCCGCCACCGCCGTCGCGGCCGTCGTACAACGGCGGTTCGCCGTGGCGGAACATGGACTCGATGCGCCGGCCGCCGCAATCGAACATCCAGCCCTCTGCGCCTCCGCCGCCGGCCCGTCCGGCTCCGGCGCCGAGTGCGCCAAGAATGAACGGTTCCCCCTGGCGCAACATGGATCGTGGGACGCAGCGCACAGTTGAGCGCTGAACCGTCTTGCATTTCACACGGTCCAAGCCGCACTCTACGGGGCCAGTGACGGCCCGCGTCACAAAGTGACAAAAACGACACGGGCCGCCGCAAAAAGCTCTACGTCGATATCCGACAGGAACATCTGGATCCCCCCTGTTCCGGCCCTGTCGGATGTCGGCACCTCTGAAGGCAGACGGCCCCGCAGTGCGGGGCCGTTTGTTTTGCGGGGTCGTCAACCGGCGGCCGCAGCTTCCGTAGATCCACGCCATGCGTGGATGGCGGCCTCCCGATAGCGCCAAAAAACAGGGCCGGACAGTCCCCCGACTGCCGGCCCCCTGCTCCCCCACCGTGCGCCTGTACCGGCCCCTGTTCCAATTCCGGTCACGGGCGCCTGCGGCGCCAGCCACGGTGGGTGCTATTGGGTTATCTGCAAAAATCCTGCCAACTTTAGGGCTGATTTCGACGGGAGCCGGCTGGCGCCGACGTCCCAGCCCCGAATGGCGCTAAAATCGCCACCCCGGTGCCGCCCCGGCCGCGCCCGCCCCCAGCTGAACAGCCCCATGAACCCGTCCTTCCATCGTTACGACGTCATCGTCATCGGCGGTGGCCACGCCGGCACCGAAGCCGCGCTGGCCGCGGCCCGTACCGGCGTGCGCACCCTGCTGCTGACCCACAACATCGAAACAGTGGGCGCGATGAGCTGCAACCCGGCCATCGGCGGCATCGGCAAGGGCCATCTGGTCAAGGAAATCGACGCCCTGGGCGGTGCGATGGCGCATGCCGCCGACCGCGCCGGCATCCAGTGGCGCACGCTCAACGCCTCCAAGGGCCCGGCCGTGCGCGCGACCCGCTGCCAGGCCGACCGCAACCTGTATCGCATGGCGATCCGCGCCATCGTCGAAGGCCAGGCCAACCTGACCGTGTTCCAGGCCGCCGTCGATGACCTGGTCATTGAAGGCGACGCCGTGCGCGGGGTCATGACCCAGACCGGCCTGCGCTTCGACGCCGGGGCCGTGGTGCTGACCGCCGGCACCTTCCTGGCCGGCAAGATCCATGTCGGCCCGACCCAGTACGCCGCCGGCCGCATGGGCGACCCGCCGGCCACCACGCTGGCGGCGCGCCTGCGCGAGCGTCCTTTCCAGGTGGACCGCCTGAAGACCGGCACGCCGCCGCGCATCGATGGCCGCTCACTGGACTACAGCGTGATGGACGAGCAGCCGGGCGATTCGCCGCGGCCGGTGATGTCCTTCCTCGGCTCGGTGGACGAGCATCCGCAGCAGGTCAGCTGCTGGATCACCCACACCACCGAGCAGACCCACCAGATCATCCGCGACGCGCTGCACCGCTCGCCGCTGTACAGCGGCCAGATCGAAGGCATCGGCCCGCGCTACTGCCCGTCCATCGAGGACAAGGTGGTGCGCTTCGCCGAAAAGGCCAGCCACCAGATCTTCGTCGAACCGGAAGGCCTGGGCATCGTCGAGATCTACCCCAACGGCATTTCCACCTCGCTGCCGTTCGACGTGCAGCTGGAGATGGTGCGCAGCATCCGCGGCTTCGAGAACGCGCACATCACCCGCCCCGGCTACGCGATCGAGTACGACTTCTTCGATCCGCGCGGGCTGAAGGCTTCGCTGGAAACCAAGCTGGTCAACGGCCTGTTCTTCGCCGGCCAGATCAACGGCACCACCGGCTATGAGGAGGCCGCCGCGCAGGGCCTGCTGGCCGGCCTCAACGCCGCGCGCCAGGTGCGTGGGCTGGACGGTTGGTGCCCACGCCGCGACGAGGCGTACCTGGGCGTGCTGGTGGATGACCTGATCACCCACGGCACCAACGAGCCGTACCGCATGTTCACCAGCCGCGCCGAGTACCGGCTGCAGCTGCGCGAGGACAATGCGGACCAGCGCCTGACCCCGACCGGCCGCGAGATGGGCCTGGTGGATGATCGTCGCTGGGGTGCGTTCGAGACCAAGCAGGCCGCTGTTGCTGCCGAGCGCGCACGCCTGGGCGCGCTGTGGGCAACCCCGGCCAATGCGCTGGGCCGCGAAGTGCAGGACACGCTGGGCGTGGCGGTCAGCCGCGAGACCAACGTGCTGGACCTGATCAAGCGCCCCGAACTGGATTACGCGCAGCTGATGCAGGTGCCGTCGCTGGGCCCGGCCGTGGCCGACGCCAAGGTGGCCGAGCAGGTGGAGATCGGCGTGAAGTACGCCGGCTACCTGGACCGCCAGCGCGAGGAGATCGAGCGCCAGCAGCGGCATGAGGCCACGCCGATCGCCGAGGCGTTCGACTATGCGACCGTGCGCGGGCTGTCGGCCGAAGCACTGCAGAAACTGGAGCGGGTGCGCCCGCAGACCATCGGCCAGGCGCAGCGTATTCCGGGCATGACCCCGGCAGCGATCTCACTGCTGCTGGTGCACCTGGAGCGTGCACGCCGGGGCCGCGTGGCGTAAGCGGTCGCACCTGCGTCTGGTGGGTGCCGGCCTTGGTCGGCACATGAATCTGCCTTGGTGGGTGCCGACCTTGGTCGGCACGAATCATCAGACCGCGACATTCCATGCCTTCGTGCGACCAAGGTCGGCAGCTAGCGTGCGTCGGCCCCGCCGCCCAGCACCTTGAACAACGTCACCCGGTTGCCCGCCTCCTGCTGCTGCAGCGCGATCAGGTCCTGCTGCGCGGCAAACAGGCTGCGCTGCGCATCCAGTGCCTGCAGATAGCCGTCCAGCCCGGTGCGGTAACGCGCATCGGCCAGCGTGTAGCTGCGCTGGTTGGCGGCCACCAGCGCGCGCTGTGCGTCCATCTGCACGGTCAAGTGATCGCGCGTGGCCAGCGCATCGGCTACTTCACTGAAGGCCTGCTGGATCGCCTTCTCGTACTGCCCGATGCCGATGTCCTTGCCGATCTTCGAGGCATCCAGCGATGCCTTCAGCGCGCCGGCGTGGAAGATCGGCGCGGTGATGCTGGGCGCGAACGACCAGCCACGGGTGCCGGCCGAGAACAGCGTCGACAACGCGGTGGAACTGTGGCCGTAATTGGCGGTCAATGTCAGCGTCGGGAAAAATGCAGCACGCGCGGCACCGATATCGGCATTGGCCGCCTGTAGTACGTGTTCGGCGGACAACACGTCCGGGCGCTGCAGCAGCACGCTGGACGGCAGGTTGGCCGGCAGCGGCGCCAGTGCCACGCTGCCATCCAGCGCCTGCACGGTTGGCAGCAAGGCCGGATCCAGCGGCGCCCCCACCAGCAACTGCAATGCATCGCGATCCTGCGCCTGCTGCGTCTGCAGCTTGGCCAGCGCACCGCGCGCGGCTTCGACGCTGGTCTGTACCTGCGACAGGTCCAGGCCCGAGGCCAGGCCTTGGGCGTGGCGGGCCTCGGTGCGCTGCAGGGTCTGCTGCTGGCTGTCCAGGGTCTGCCGGGTGAACGCCAGTGACTGCTCGTCCGCTGCCAACGCCAGCCACGCCGTGGCCACTTCGGCCACCAGGCTGGTGCGCGCGGCGCGCTGGTTCTCGGCGCTGGCCAGCCAGTTCTGCAGGGCCTCGTTCTTCAGGCTGCGGATGCGTCCGAACAGATCCAGTTCCCAACTGCTGATACCCACCTGCACGGCATCGGATTCGGTTACCTGGGTGGCACCGGTCTCGCTGTTGGCATCACTTACCCGCGAGCGGGTGACACTGCCGCTGGCATCCACCGACGGCAGCAGCGCCGCGCGCTGGATGCGGTACTGCGCGCGTTCCTTCTCCACCTGCAGCATGGCCACGCGCAGGTCGCGGTTGTTCTGCAGCGCCAGCGCGATCACCTGCTGCAGGCGCGGCTCGAGGAAGACTTCGCGCCAGGCTGGCACCGCCAGTGCTGGCTCGGCCTCGGCCGTGGCGGCATTGCCGAATTGTGCCGGCACCGGCGCCTCGGGCCTCTGGTAATGCGGCGCCATGCTCACGCAGCCGCCCAGCACGGTGGTCATCGTTGCGGCCGCAATGGCGCGCAGCAGCATCGGCTTCATGGGCTTGCCTCCGGGGCAGTGGCTTCGGCAGGCGTGCGGCCCGGGAACAGGCGGCGCACGAGCAGGTAGAACAACGGCACGAAGAACATGCCCAGCACCATCGAGGCGACCGTGCCGCCGGCCACGCCGGTACCCAGCGAGCGGCGCGCGGCCGAGCCAGCGCCGGTGGCGAACACCAGCGGCAGCACACCCATCAGGAACGCCAGCGAGGTCATCACGATCGGCCGCAGGCGCAGATAGACGGCCTGCAGGATCGCCTCGCGGGTGCTCCTGCCCTGCTGTTCAAGGATGCGGGCGAACTCGACGATCAGGATGCCGTTCTTGGCCGCCAGGCCAATCGTGGTCAGCAGGCCGACCTGGAAGTACACGTCGTTGTTGAGGCCACGCAGGTTCATCATCAGCACCGCACCAAACACGCCCACCGGCACCGCCAGCATCACCGCGAACGGCACCGCCCAGCTTTCATACAGCGCGGCCAGGCACAGGAACACGAACAGCAGCGAGATGGCGTACAGCATCGGCGCCTGATTGCCCGACAGCTGTTCCTGGTAGGCCATGTCCGACCAGGCATGGCTGAAGCCTTCCGGCAGCGCGTCGGCCAGGCGCGCGATCTCGGCCATCGCCTCACCGGAACTGACGCCCGGCGCGGGCTGGCCGGTGATCTCCATCGCCGACACGCCGTTGTAGCGCTGCAGCGCGGCCGGCGCGCTGGTCCAGTGCGCGCTGACCAGCGACGACAGCGGCACCATCTGGCCGACCTGGTTGCGCACGCTCCAGCGCTCGATGTCCTGCGGCTGCATGCGCGCTTCGGCGGTGCCCTGGATGAACACCTTCTTGATGCGGCCCTTGTAGATGAAGTTGTTGACGAAGTCGCCGCCCAAGGCCGCATTCAAGGTGTCATTGATGTCCTGCGGATTCACGCCCATGGCCTGCGCCTTGGCGTCGTCCACCTTCACCGCATACACCGGCGCGTCGTCCAGGCTGGCGTAGCGCACGTTGACCAGCTTCGGATCCCTGGCGGCCTCCTTCAGCAGCGTGTTGCGTGCGGCCACGGCGGCGGCATGGCCGGCGCCGCCTTCGTCCTGCAGTTCCAGGGTGAAACCGCCCGCATCGCCCAGGCCAAGGATGGCCGGTGGCGAGGTGATGAACACCTGCGCATCGGGCACGCTGGCCATGGCCGCGGTCAACCGTGCGGCAATGGTGTCGGCGTCATCCTTGCGGTCATCCCAGTCCTTCAGCCGGATGAAGGCCTGGCCGACGTTCTGGCCGCTGCCGGTGACACTGAAACCGGCGGTGGCCTGGATCGACAGCACGCCGTCGTCCTTCACCGCGGCGGCACTCAGGCGATCCATCACCGCGCGGGTCTGCTCCAGGGTGGCACCGGCCGGCAGCTTCACCAGCGCGTTGAGCATGCCCTGGTCCTCGTCGGGCAGGAACGCGCCCGGCAGGTGCCACAGCAGCAGGCCGGTGGCCACGCTCAGCGCCAGGTAGAACACCACGCCCAGCGTGCGCCGGCCAAGGAAGCCATCCACCCGGCGACGCAGGCCGTTGGAGGTGCGCTCGAAACGGTGGTTGAACCAGATGAAGCACTTGCCCAGCAGGCTCGGCTCACCGCCGTGGTCGCCGTGCGGATGGCCGCCCTTGGGAATCTGGTGCAGGATGCTGCCGCACAGGGCCGGGGTGATGGTCATCGCCACCAGCACCGACAGGATCATCGCAGCGGCAATCGTCACCGAGAACTGGCGATAGATCACGCCGGTGACACCGCTGAAGAACGCCATCGGCAGGAACACGGCGGTCAGCACCAGCACGATGCCCACCAGCGCGCCGGTGATCTGGCCCATCGCCTTCAGCGTGGCCGGCTTCGGCGCCAGCCCTTCGAAGGTCATCACCCGCTCCACGTTCTCCACCACCACGATGGCATCGTCCACCAGCAGGCCGATGGCCAGCACCAGTGCGAACATGGTCAGGGTATTGATCGAATAGCCAAATGCCGCCAGCACGCCGAAGGTGCCCAGCAGCACCACCGGCACCGCGATGGTCGGGATCAGGGTGGCGCGCCAGTTCTGCAGGAACAGGTACATCACCAGCACCACCAGGATGATCGCCTCGATCAGGGTGATCACCACTTCCTTCAGCGAGATGGTCACGAACGGCGTGGTGGTGAACGCCACGTGGTAGGTGTAGCCGTGCGGCCAGTACTTCTGCAACTGCTGCAGGCGGGCCTCGATGGCCTTGGACACGGCGATGGCATTGGCGCCGGCATTGAGCTCGATGCCCAGCGATGCCGACGGCTTGCCGTTGAAGGTGCTGATGCTGTCGTAGCTCTCCGGCCCCAGGCCGATCGTCGCCACGTCGCCCAAGTGCACTACGCTGCCGTTGGCATCGGCCTTCAGCACCACCCGCGCGAACTGTTCGGGCGTGTGCAGGCGGCTGCGCGCGGTGACCGTGGCGTCCAGCTGCTGGCCCTTCAGTGCCGGCTGGCCACCCAGCTCACCGGCCGAGACGTCGGTGTTCTGCGCCTGCAGTGCGGTCTCGATGTCCGACGGCATCAGCGCGTACTGGCGCATCTTCTCCGGGTCCAGCCAGATGCGCATGGCGTATTCCTGGCCGATCGGCTGGATGTTGCCGACACCACTGACGCGGCTGATCTGGTCGTCGATGCGCGCTTCCATGAAGTTGGCGACATCGAAGTTGTCCATGCTGCCGTCTTCGCTGGTGAACGACAGCACCTCGAAGATCGAACCACTGGACTTGGTGATGGTCAGGCCGTTCTGCTGCACCGCCTGCGGCAGCGTCGCCATCGCCGCCTGCAGCTGGTTCTGCACCTGCACCTGCGCGGTGTCCGGATTGGTGCCGGTGGCAAACACCAGGTTGACCTGCGCCGAGCCATCGGAGGCGCTGGTGGAGGTCATGTACATCAGGTGGTCCAGGCTCTGCTGGGACTGCTCGATGACCTGGGTGACCGCGTTTTCCACGGTCTGCGACGAGGCGCCGGTGTAGGTGGCGCGGATGGTGATGGTGGGTGGGGCGATCTGCGGGTAGCGGTCCACCGGCAGGATCAGGATCGCGAGCAGGCCGAGCAGGCTGACCGCGATGGCGATCACCCAGGCGAAGATCGGCCGGTCGATGAAGAAACGAACCATGCGCGGCAGGCCTCAGTGCGACGTTTCGTCGGTGTTGCCGGTCGGGTCGATCGCCGGCATTGCGGCCAGCTGCGCGGTGGTGGCCGCCACCGCCTGCACCTGCTGGCCAAGCGCTACCGCGCTGCCGTTGCTGACGATCACCCGATCGCCAGCCTTCAGCCCCTGCGTGATCTGCCACTGGTTGCCCACTACCTGGCCGGTGCTGACCCGGCGCTCGACCACGCGGTCCTTTGCGTCGAGCAGGCGCAGCAGCGGCTCGCCACGTTCATTGCGCAGCACCGCCTTCTGCGGCACCAGCAGGGCGCGCGCATCGGTGGCCATCGGCAACACCGCCCTCAGGTACATGCCCGGCAGCAGCAGGCCCTCCGGGTTCGGAATGACCGCGCGCAGCACCACGTTGCCGGTGCCCGGGTCGACTGCGCTGCCGACAAACTCCAGGGTGCCTTCATGCGCGTACGTGCTGCCGTCCTCCAGCAGCACCTTCACCTGTGCCTTGCCGTCGATGGCTTTCACCCGGCCGGCATCGAGCTGCTTGCGCAGCGCCAGCATCTGCGTGCTGGACTGGGTGACATCCAGATAGACCGGGTCCAACCGCTGGATGGTTGCCAGCGCCGCGTCCTGGCCAGCGGCGACCAGCGCGCCAGCGGTGACACTGGACGTGCCGATGCGGCCATCGATCGGTGCAGTAACCCGGGTGTAGTCGAGGTTGATGCGGGCCGCCTGCAGCGCAGCGCGCGCGGCGATCACATTGGCCTGGGCCTGCTTCAGTGCCGAGGTGGCATCGTCGGCGTCCTGCTTGCTGGCCGCATCCATGCCCAGCAGCGTGCGGGTGCGCTCGGCCTTCGGCTGCGCCGACAACACAGTGGCCTCGGCCTGCGCCAGCTGGCCACGCGCGGTATCGAAGGCGGCCTGGTACGGCGCCGGATCGATCTGGTAAAGCAGCTCGCCGGCCTTGACCTGCTGGCCTTCGGTGAACAACCGCTGGCGGATCAGCCCACCGACCTGCGGGCGCACCTCGGACACCTCGAACGGTACGGCGCGACCGGGCAGGGTCTGCTGCAGGGCCAGCGGCTGCACGCTGGCAGTGATGACGCCCACTTCAGGGGTGGCCGGGGCCTCGGGCCTGCCCGCCGAGCAGGCCGCCAGGGCCAGCAGCAGGGGCAGCAACAGCGGACGGGGGGAGCGGGACAGCGGGCGCAGGAGTGACATGGGGGGCGTGGGGGCCTTGCGTTGACCCGTGCACGCTGCCGTGGAACTGTGCAGAGAATATGGAGATTGTGCGACCGGCTCAGCGGGCGCTTGCTTTCGGCGCCGCATGCGCCGCTAATGGCCCCGCGATGGCGAAGATTCGACTCAAATTCGGCCTGACCGCGAAGACCTTCCTCGCGATCTTCACCGCCTGCCTGCTGGTGCTGGCAGTGAACGGTATTGCCAGCCGCGTGGCGTTCCAGACCGGCTTCCTGGACTACCTCAATGACCAGGGCGACCTGCGCATGCAGCGCGTGATGCCGCACCTGCAGCGCGAGTACAGTGCGCACGGCGGCTGGGAGCACCTGCGCGGCGACAGTGACCGCTGGGCGCGGCTGCTGCGCCCGGATCTGGCCCATGGGCACGAGGGGCCCGTGCCACCGCTGTCCGACCAGACCGGCGTTCCCTCCCGCCTGGGCCTGTTCGATGCACAGCATCGGTTCGTAGCCGGCAACCCGGACGCCACCAGCGACGACGAGCCGCACGCCGTGCAGGTGGACGGGCACACGGTCGGCTGGCTGGGCATGGTGCCGTTCCAGACCGTCATCGCCACCAACGACCTGAACTTCTACAACACCCAGATGCGTGCGTGGTGGGTGATCGGCATCGCGCTGCTGCTGGTGACGGTGCTGCTGGCCTGGCTGGTATCGCGCGCGCTGCGCCAGCGCCTTGCCAAACTGGCGGCGGCCACCCACCGGCTCGCCGCTGGCGACTACGCCACCCGCATCGAGCGCACCAGCGACGACGAGCTGGATGCACTGGTCAACGACTTCAACCGGATGGCGCAGGCGCTGGACGACACCGAGCGCAACCGCCGTGCCTTCATCGCCGATATCTCGCACGAACTGCGCACGCCGCTGGCGGTGGTTCGTGCCGAACTGGAAGCCATCGAGGACGGCATCCGCCCGCTGGACCGCGCCAACCTCGGTGCCCTGCAGGGCGAGATCCGCCAACTGGGCAAGTTGATCGACGACCTGCACGACCTGTCGATGACCCAGTCCGGCGGCCTGGCCTACCGCTTCGCACCGCTGGACCTGGCGGCGCTGCTGCGCAGCGAGCTCAATGGCATGCGCGTGCGCTTCTCCACGGCCGGGCTGGCACTGGAGGAGAACCTGCCCGCCACACCGCTGCAGGTATCCGGTGACGAACGACGCCTGCAGCAGGTGCTGGCCAATCTGCTGGAAAACGCATTGCGCTACACCCACGCCGGGGGCCGCGTACGCGTGCAGGCAGCGCGCGTGCCTGGCGGCGTGCAGCTGATCGTGGAAGACACCGCGCCAGGCGTGCCGGCGGACAAGTGCGCGCTGCTGTTCGAGCGCTTCTACCGGGTGGAGAGCTCGCGCAACCGGGCCAGCGGCGGCAGCGGGCTGGGCCTGGCCATCAGCCACAACATCATCCTCGCCCACCACGGCCTCATCCACGCCGAGCCATCGCCGCTGGGCGGGCTGCGCGTGGTCATTACCCTGCCGGAGCCTGCATGAGCCTGTCCACCGCCGCGTCCTCGAAGATCCTGATCGTCGAGGATGAGCCACGCCTGGCCTCGGTGCTGCGCGACTACCTGGCCGCCGCCGGCATGACCAGCGAATGGGTGGACGATGGCGGCCAGGTGATCGACGCATTTGCGCGCTACCAGCCCGACCTGGTGCTGCTGGATCTGATGCTGCCGCAGCGCGATGGCGTGGACCTGTGCCGCGAACTGCGCGCCAGCAGCGATGTACCGGTGATCATGGTCACCGCACGGGTGGAGGAGATCGACCGCCTGCTGGGCCTGGACATCGGTGCCGACGACTACATCTGCAAGCCGTTCAGTCCGCGCGAAGTGGTCGCACGGGTGATGGCGGTGCTGCGCCGTTACCGCCCGGACCCCGCTGCGCGTGCCAACAGCGGGCTGCATATCGACGAACCGGCAGCCCGCGCTACCTGGAACGGCAAGGGCCTGGACCTGACCCCGGTCGAATACCGCCTGCTGCGCACGCTGCTGGCCACGCCGGGCCGGATCTGGGCGCGCGACGAGCTGCTCGACCGCCTCTATCTGGACCACCGCGTGGTGGTCGACCGCACCGTCGACAGCCACGTGCGCAACCTGCGCCGCAAGCTGGCTGACGCCGGCATGGAAGGCGAACCGATCCGTTCGGTGTATGGCATGGGCTACAGCTACGAGCCGTGATCGCGTTCGCCGGGCTTGGCCCGGCGCTACCCCGTCATGCCTCGTCGACGAATGTCACCCTCTGGTAGCGCCGGGCCATGCCCGGCGAGCGCAGCGATGCAGACCTGCGCTACAGTCGGGAACGCTCGACATTAAGAACACAACTGCATGGACGACATCCACCCGATCGCGCCGGACAAGCGCGCCGCCATTCTTTCCAGCCTCGCCGACATCGAACAGCGCCACAATGTGCGTGTGCTGCTGGCCTGCGAATCCGGCAGCCGTGGCTGGGGCTTCTCTTCGCCGGACAGCGACTACGATGCACGCTTCATCTACGTGCATCGCCAGCCGTGGTATCTCAGCGTCAACGAGAGCACCGGCCCGGGCGATGCGCAGCGCGATGTGATCGAGCTGCCGATCGACGATGAGCTCGACGTCAGCGGCTGGGACCTGCGCAAGGCACTGCGGCTGGTCTCAAAATCCAATCCGACACTGATCGAATGGCTGCGCTCGCCGATCGTGTACCGGCAGGATGACGCTGCGGTGGCACTGCTGTGGGAAGCGGCCCAACGCTTCTACTCACCCTTGGGCAGCTGGTGGCACTACATGAGCATGGCCAGGACCACGCACAGCCGCCACCTGGGTGAGCCCACCATCAGCACCAAGAAGTACCTGTATGTGCTGCGCGCCCTGCTTGCCTGCCAGTGGATCGAGAGCGAGCCCACGCCGCCGCCGATGGCCTTCGAGGATCTGCTGGACCGGTTGCTGCCGGACGGCCCGGTGCGCCACGCCATCGACGCATTGCTGGTGGTCAAGCGCGCCAGCGCCGAGGTCAGCGCTCGTCCGCGCATCGCGCTCATCAGCGAGTACATTGACCATGCGATGGCCGTTCGCGCGGCGCAGGCCCCGCAGCTGCCGGCCGGACAGGGCGACAGCGCCTGGCTGGACGTGCTGTTCCGGCGGATGCTGGCCGAGCACGCGCCGTCCTGAGCGGTTGCACCCGTTTCTGGTAGCTGCCGACCTTGGTCGGCATCGAGATCACCATCCACGCATGGCGTGGATCTACTGTGTATCCGCGCGGCCCAGGGCGGTACCTCCCCCAGCGGACGCACGCGTATCATCGTCGCGAACGCCCTGATTTCCGGAGATATCGATGAACCCGCTGCGCCCCTTCCGCGACAACATGCCCATCCTCGGCGAGCGCGTGTACATCGACCCGGCCTGCACCGTCATCGGTGACGTGGAGCTGGCCGCGGACGTATCGGTGTGGCCGGGCACGATCATCCGCGGCGACGTCAACTACGTGCGCATCGGGGCGCGCACCAATGTGCAGGACGGCACGATCATCCACGTCAGCCACCACAGCCCCTACAACAAGGCCGGCTACCCGACCCTGATCGGCGAAGGCGTGACCGTCGGCCACGGCTGCATCATCCATGCCTGCACGATCGGCGACTACAGCCTGATCGGCATGGGCGCCTGCATCCTCGATGGTGCGCGCATCGAGCGCCATGGCTTCGTCGGCGCCGGTGCGGTGGTCGGCCCGGGCAAGGTGGTTGGCGAAGGCGAGCTGTGGGTGGGCAATCCGGCCCGCCCGGCGCGCACGCTGAGCGACAAGGAGATCGAGTCGCTGCACTACTCGGCCGACCACTACGTGCGGCTGAAGGACGAATACCTGGGCTGAGCAGCCAACGCCGCCATGCGGCTCTGCTAAAGTCTGGGCCCGACCAGGACCTGTCGAGACCCCCATGCCTGTGGCTGCCTGCCGGAGAGGACTCCGGCGCCCACAACGAAGGCCATCGCACTGATGGCCGCACCGATGCTCGATACCTACCGCGAGGTGGTGACGCCGGAGGGTGTGCCGCTGCAGCTGCCGGCAGCCGGCCCGGTGCCACGGGCGATGGCGTGGCTGGTGGATCTGGGCGTGCGCATCGCGGTACTGGTGGTGATGTCGATTCCACTGGCACTGCTGGATTCGTTCGGCTCCGGGCTCGGCCTGGTGCTGATGTTCCTGGTGTACTGGGCCTACCCGATCGTCTGCGAAGCGCTGTGGGGCCGTACCCTCGGCAAGCGCGCGCTGGGCCTGCGCGTGCTTGCGCGCGATGGCGCGCCGGTAGGCTGGATGCCTGCCATCACCCGCAACCTGCTGCGCACCGTGGACATGCTGCCGTTCGGCTATGCACTGGGCCTGATCAGCAGCCTGTTCGATCCCCATGGCCGTCGCCTGGGCGATCTGGTGGCCGGCACCGTGGTGGTGCATGCGCCCGTGCTGTACCTGCCGCCTCCGCCCACCATCGACAGCGTGCTGGCCCCGCCGCAGCCGCTGCGACCGGAAGAGCAGGCCGCGCTGATGGCCTTCGCCGAGCGCGCGCCACGGCTGTCGGCGGCCCGCCAGCAGGAACTGGCCGGCATCGCCGAACCGCTGACCGGCACCCACGGCCAGGTCGGCGTACTGCGCTTGTATGCCATGGCAAACTGGCTGTTGGGGCGGCGATGAAGCAGGAGCAGTTCGTCGCCCGCTACCAGCAGGAATGGCAGGACCTGGAACACTGGCTGCTGCTGCGTGCTGGTGCTGCGCGCCGCACGCGGCGCAAGGCCAGCGCGCTGGCAGTGGACGACGCCGCCTTCCCGCAGCGCTACCGGCGCCTGTGCCAGCAGCTGGCACTGGCCCGCGAGCGCGGCTACAGCCCGCAGCTGGTGCAGCGCCTGCAGCAGTTGATGCAGCAGGGCCACAGCGTGCTGTACCGCACGCCGCCGACGCGCTGGCGCGGTGCACTTGAATTCCTGGTGGCCGACTTCCCGCTGCTGGTGCGCAGCCAGGCGCGCAGCATGTGGGTGGCACTGGCGATGTTCGCGCTGCCGGCGGTGGCCTGCTTCGTGCTGGCGCAGCTCTACCCGGACCTGATCCACATGGTGATGGACAACCGCCAGATCGCCGAGATGGAGCGCATGTACGATCCAGCGGCCGAGCGCCTCGGGCGTGACAGCGGCACGGACTGGATGATGTTCGGCCACTACATCCTGAACAACATCAGCATCGCCCTGCGTACCTTCGCCAGTGGTCTGCTGGCCGGCCTGGGCACGCTGCTGGTGCTGCTGTTCAACGGCGTGATCATCGGTTCGGTGGCCGGCCACCTGCAGCACATCGGCCATGGCGATCCGTTCTGGCGCTTCGTCGCGGGCCATGGTGCGTTCGAGCTGACCGCGATAGTGATCGCCGGCGGTGCCGGCCTGCAGCTGGGCATGAAACTGCTGGCCCCCGGCCGGCGCAGCCGCCTGGATGCCCTGGTCGAAGGCGGCCGCATCGGGGCCCGGCTGTGCCTGGGCGTGGCGTTCATGCTGCTGGTGGCCGCGTTCATCGAAGCGTTCTGGTCGTCGATTGCCGAAGTGCCGGCGTGGGGCAAGTTCAGCGTGGCCGGTGTGCTGTGGGCCGGCGTGCTGCTGTGGCTGTGGCGCGGCGGGCGCGGAGGCGGCAATGCGCATTGACCGCCTGGACGTGGCGCTGCGCGCGCGCAGTGGCTGGGAAGCAATGGAGCTGGGCAGCGCGCTGTCGCGCCGCCACGCGCGTGCGGTATGGGGCAGCTGGCTGCTGGCCAGTGCACCGTTGTTCGTGATCTTCAACGCGCTGGGCTGGTGGCTGGATGCGTTCGGCTGGGCCTGGCTGGCGATGTGGTGGTGCAAGCCACTGTTCGAGCGAGCGCCACTGTACGTCCTGTCGCGCGGCATCTTCGGTGAGCCGGTGGGCGCGCTGGCAGCGCTGCGCGCGCAGCGCAGCTGGGGCAATGCAGGCTTCTGGGGCTACCTGGGCTGGCGCCGCTTCAGCGTGCTGCGCAGCCTGTGCCTGCCGGTGAACCTGCTGGAAGGCAACGCGCCGGCCCAGCGCGGTGCACGCCGCCGCGCCGTGGCGGCCGGTGCCGCGGGCGCCGCCGTCGTGCTGACCCTGGCCTGCATGGCCTTTGAAGGGGTGCTGGTGTCCGGTGCGATCGGCGCGGTGTTCATGTTCATGCCACTGGAGCTGATGTCCGAATCATGGCGTGCCGCATGGGACATGATCGGCCAGGACACGCCTGCCTGGGCGCAACTGGGCTTCAACCTGGCGTGCTGGCTGGCATCGGTGCTGATCGGACCGTTCTATGTCGGCGCCGGCTTCGGCCTGTACTTGAACCGGCGTACGCAGATGGAAGCGTGGGACGTGGAGATCGCCCTGCGCCGCCTGCGCGAGCGGCTGCTGCCGGCAGCATCGACGCTGGCGCTGCTGCTGTGCCTTGCCCTGCCGCTGGCCTCCGCGCCAGTGCATGCGCAGGACGCGCAGACGGTCGCTGGGCAGGCCGGCGATGCCGAAGAGGACGAGGACAGCGCGGACGAACCCGCCACTGCGGCCAACGACCCGGCCAATACGCCGGCGATGATCTTCGGTGCGGCGCCGGTGGACACCGCCGGTTTCCGCCAGGCGGTGAACCGCGCCTATGAAGATCCGCTGCAGCGCCCGACCCGCCAGGTCACGCGCTGGAAGCCGATCGAACAGGCCGAGGAAAAAAAGAAGGAAGACAAGGCGCTGCAGAGCGACGGCAGCAGCAAGGGCGAGCGCAGCAACCGCAAGGCCGGCATTGCCTGGCTGGCGCGCCTGGCCGAGTGGGGCCTGTGGGCCCTGCTGGGCGTCCTGCTGCTGGTGCTGCTGCTGACCGCACGGCTGTGGCTGCCGTGGCTGCGCGGCAGTGGCCGGCGCAAGGCCGACGCTGTACCGCAGGTGGTGGAGGAACAGGTGGAGCTGCCGGTCGTGCTGCCGCCGGACGTGGCCACCCAGGCCGGCCTGCTGTGGGACCAGGGCCGGCCGCGTCAGGCGCTGGCCCTGCTGTACCGCGCCAGCGTGCGCACGGTGGGCGAGCGCAGCGGCATCGCGCTTCCGCCCGGTGCCACCGAAGCGCAATGCCTTCGCGCCTCGCGGCGCATGCCCGATGCCACCGACCGTGACCTGTTCGCGCGCATCGTGCGCATGTGGCAGTACGCCGCCTACGGTGGCCGCCTGCCCAGCCGCGCCGATTTCGATGCACTGGCCGACACGCTGCGCCAGCAGTACCGGTGGCTGGCATGAGCCCGCGCCTGTTCTGGTCGCTGTTGCTGGGCGGGCTGGTGCTGCTCGGCGTACCGCTGACGATCCTCTACCTGCGCACGCATGAGCGGGTGACCGAGACCGTGCAGCTGCCGCCGCAGGGCGAAGCCGGCTACAACCCGCTGTACGTGCTTGGGCAGGCCCTGCGTGCCGATGGCATCGACGTGCACTCGCGGCCGCGGCTGGACCTGCAGCAGATGGCGCTGGGTCCGCGCGACACGGTGGTGCTGCTGCAGGACAGCAGCGAACTGCCGGCACCGGCGGCCAGGGCCCTGCTGGCCTGGGTCGATGGTGGTGGCCATCTGCTGGTGCGCACGCCGCCACCCGCAGAGGACGACGCCAGCAGTACGCAGGGACCGCTGCTGGACCAGCTGGGCGTGGACAGCCTGTACCAGCAGAGCGACTGCCAGCCGTTCCACGTCATCGACGATCCCAGCCATGTGGAGTTCTGCGGTGGTCGTCGCTTCACGCTGGGCTTTGCCGCCCGTACACACGCCGAACGGCGTTGGGGCAACGAGCGCAACCTGGTGTTCGCGCGACTGCGCCACGGGCAGGGCAAGGTGAGCGTGCTGGCCGACATGGAGTTCATGCGCGGCGAGGTGGATTCGCCGGCAGCACGCCTGGCGTCGGCTGCGGGCAAGGCCAGCGACGGCCTGCACGATCTCTCGCACCGCGACCTGACCCGCTATCTGCTCGATCCGAACTACGGCAAGGGCACTTTCTGGCTGGTCTACGCCAGCCGCCCGCCATCGCTGTGGGCGCGCCTGTTCTACCAGGGCTGGCCGGTGTGGGCGCCGCTGCTGCTGGCCCTGCTGGGCTGGCTGTGGGGCCGTTCGCAACGCTTCGGCAGCCGCCTGCCGTCGCCGGTGCTGGAACGCCGCTCGCTGCTGGAACACGTGCGTGCCAGCGGCGAGCTGCTGCTGCGCTTCGGCCAAGGCGCGCGCCTGTATGACGCCGTGCTCGCCCTGTTCCTGCATCGCCTGCGCCTGCGCGCACCGGTGGCCGCCGCACTGGACGGCGCGCCGCGCGAACAGGCCATCGCCGAACTGCTGTCCTGGCCGCAAGGCCGCGTTGCCAGCGCGCTCACGCCCCCTCCGCCGCACGATTCCTCCGCCCTGCGCGAGCGCATCCGCTTGCTGCTCCAGATGAGATCCCTGCTATGACCGAAGTCCCCGAGCTGCCGGCGGCCGCCAACGCCCGCCTGATCGAACGCGTCGATGCCATCCGCGATGCCGTCGGCCACGCCTTCATTGGCCAGGCCGATGTACTGGACCAGATCCTGGTGGCGCTGCTGGCCGGTGGCCACGTGCTGATCGAGGGCGTGCCCGGGCTGGGCAAGACCCTGCTGGTGCGCGCACTGGCACAGGCCCTGGAACTGGATTACGGCCGCGTGCAGTTCACCCCCGACCTGATGCCCAGCGACGTCAGTGGCCATGCGGTGTACGACCCGAAGAGCGAGAGCTTCAAGATCCGCCGTGGCCCGGTGTTCACCAACCTGCTGTTGGCCGATGAGATCAACCGTGCGCCGGCCAAGACCCAGTCGGCACTGCTGGAAGTGATGCAGGAAGGCCAGGTGACCATCGAAGGCAAGGCGTTCACCCTGGCGCCGCCGTTCATGGCGCTGGCCACGCAGAACCCGCTGGAGCAGGAAGGCACCTACCCGCTGCCGGAGGCACAGCTGGACCGCTTCCTGCTGAAGGTGCTGATCGACTACCCGCAGCTGGAGGACGAGAAGCGCATGGTGACCGCGATCACCAGTGGCCGCGCCGCCAGCGATTTCGACCTGAGCCAGGTGCCACGCGTACTCGGTGCCGGCGAACTGCTGGAACTGCAGCGCGCCACCGCGGCGATCACCGTCGATGACGAAGTGATCGACTACGCAGTACGCATCGTCGCGGCGACCCGGCAGTGGCCGGGCATCGCGGTCGGCGCCGGCCCACGCGGCAGCATCGCGCTGGTGCGTGCCTCGCGTGCGCAGGCGGTGCTGGCCGGCCGCGACTTCGTCACGCCGGACGACGTGCGCGACATTGCTCGCCCGGCACTGCGCCACCGCATTGCACTGGCCCCCGAGCTGCAGATCGAAGGCCAGGACGCCGACGACGTGCTGGGCGCACTGCTGGCCAAGGTGGAAGCACCGCGCCGATGAGGCCTGCCCCGCTGCTGCTGGCGCTGCTGCTGGCCTGGGCCGCCCTGGGCGGCCTGGTGCTGGGCGGGTTGCTGCCGCGCTGGAGCTGGGCGCTGGCCGCCGTGGCCATCGCGCTGCCTGCGCTGTTCGACCTGTGGCGCCAGTCGCAGCGCCCGTCGCCGCAGGTACAGCGCGAACTGCCCGAAGCGCTGGCGCTGGGCGTGCGCCGCGAGGCGGCGCTGCGGCTGCAGGCCGAGCAATCGATGACGGTGCAGGTGTTCGACCTGGTCCCCGGCGGCTGGCCGCTGGAATCGCTGCCACAGCGCGTGCGCCTGCGGGCCAGTAGCGCCTCCACGCTGCACTACCACCTGCAGCCGCTGCAGCGTGGGCGCTTCCGCTTCGAAGGCGTGCACCTGCGCATGCGCTCGCCGTGGCGCCTGTGGTGGCAGCAACGCACGCTGCCGCCCGCACTGGACGTGCGGGTCTATCCGAATTTCGTGCCGCTCACGCGCTTTGCGTTGTTCAGTGCCGACCAGGCCTCGCGGCTGGTCGGTGCACACGTGAAGCGCCGCCGTGGTGAAGGCACCGACTTCCACCAGATGCGCGAGTACCGCGTCGGCGACAGCCTGCGCCAGCTGGACTGGAAGGCCACCGCGCGTGCGCGCAAGCTGATCTCGCGCGAGTACCAGGACGAGAAGAACCAGCAGTTGCTGCTGATGCTCGACAGTGGCCGGCGCATGCTGGCCAGCGAAGGCGGTCTCTCGCACTTCGACCATGCCTTGAATGCCTCGCTGGTGGTGGCCTACCTGGCGCTGCGCCAGGGCGATGCCGCCGGCCTGTTCGCTGCCGGTGGCGAACGCCGCTGGGTCGCGCCGCAGCGCGGCATGGGCACGGTCGAGCACCTGCTGCGCGCCAGCTACGACCTGCAGCCACGCGCGGTGGCCACCGATTACCTGGCCGCTGCCACCGAGGTGTCGCTGCGCCAGCGCCGGCGAGCACTGGTGATGCTGGTCAGCAACGTGCGCGACGAGGACATCGAAGACCTGCTGGCGGCGGTGCGCCTGCTGCAACGGCGCCACCTGGTGTGCGTGGCCAGCCTGCGCGAGCGCGAGCTGGACGGCGTACTGGAGGGGGACGTGCAGACGCTGGAGGACGCCACCCAGGCCGGTGCCGCGGCGCTGTACCTGCAGCAGCGCGCGAAGGCGCACGAAGCGCTGCGCAGCGAGAAGGTGATGGTGCTGGACGTCACCGCCGACGCCCTGCCGGGCGCGCTGGTGGAGCGCTACCTGGCGGTGAAGCGCGAAGGGTTGCTGTAACCCTGCGATTGACCGGCGCCGAGCATGGGCTCGGCTCTACAGACGGCCTGATTCTGTAGCGCCGAGCCCATGCTCGGCTGTCGGCCAGCGGCCGGCACTACCCTTGCAGCAAGCGACGCTGCAACCGCTCCACCGCACGCTGCAGCAGCGCCCGGTTGCGGGCCAGCTTCATCCACTGCGGCAGGCGCGAGAACATGGATCGATGATGGCCGCGGCCCTCGCGCAGCGTCGCGCCCGCGTATTCGTGCAGTGCCTGCAGATGTTCGGCGTTGTAGGCCCACAGCAGGCCCGCGCGGGTCGATTCGACCAGGCGCAGCGGCAGACCGAAATGCGGATCGGCAGGCTCGGCGTCACGCAGGGGACGCGTCAACACCGTGACCTCGGTGCTGCGACCGCACTGTGCGCATCGGGCGGGGAAGGATGCAGGCGCGGGGATGCCGGCGGGAATCGGCCGACACACATGCAGCCACTGATGCCCGCAGAATCCACAGGGCTGGCGGCCCAGAATGCGGACCGCACCCACCCAGTCGCCGCTGTCCAATGCAGCGCTGCAAGCGGTGCAGCGGAAACGCGCGGTCCATCGATAGGTTTCCCATCGGGCGATCACCCAACCGGGGGCATCGCAGCGGTGGCAACGCACCGCGACGCGGTCGGCGAAGGCCTGCAGGCTGCGCCCGTCATCGAAATGCCGGCCCGGCGCGGGCGTGGCACGCCCATGCCGGCCAGGCCAACGCCGCACCGTCATCAGACGTAGATCCGCGTCGGCGCCTCGTCGACGATCGCGTGCGGCACGAACCGCGCACTGTCGCGGGTGATCGCACTGTCGTCCTCGCGGATGCCGATGCCGCAGGCGTGGTCACCCACCACCCAGCTGCCGATCAGCGGGTAGCCACCTTCGAAGCGGGTCAGCGGATGGGCGCGCTGGATGATCGCCGGGCCGTCATAGGGACCGTCGCTGCGCTGGGTGCTGCCATCGGCCAGGTGCATCTCGATGTTGGCACCTTCGCGCGAGAACAGCGGCTTGCGCACCCAGCCCGGGGCCAGCGTGCTGCCGTCATCGAAGTGCGCCTCCAGCAGGTTCGGATGGCCTACGTTGCGCTGCCACAGCAACGGCAGGATGCCCTTGTTGCTCAGCACTGCCTTCCACGCCGGTTCCAGCAACTGCACGCCCGAACCGGGCAGCGCGCGGCCGAACTCTTCGGCCATCAGGTCTTCCAGCGGGTACAGCTTGAACAGCGTGCCGATCACCGAATCATCCAGCGCGGTGAAGCGGCCGTCCTCGGACAGGCCGATGTCCTCGATCGCGATGGCCTGGCCATGCAGGCCGGCCTGCGACGCGCAGTCGCGCAGGTAATCGACAGTGCCACGGTCTTCTTCCGAGCTTCCCACCGCGCTGAAGTACAGCGGCGGCGGCAGCTGCGTGGCCAGTTCGCCGAAGCGCTCGACCAGCGCCTCATGGATCGCATTGAACTGGTCGGCATGCTGCGGCAGGCGGCCGGCGTTGCGCTGGTCTTCCAGCCACTGCCACTGGAAGAAGCTGGCCTCGAACAGCGAGGTCGGCGTGTCGTAGTTCAGCTCGTACAGCTTGGCCGGACCGGTGCCGTCGTAGGCCAGGTCCAGGCGGCCGTAAAGGTGCGGCTGGCGCTGGCGCCAGCTGTCGGCGATCCAGTCGCGGTAATGCGACGGAATCGCCAGCTGGTCCATCAACCGCTCGCTGCCGATGACATCACCGACCAGGTCCAGCGCCATCTGGTGCAGCTCGGCACTGGGGTCTTCGATGTCCTGTTCGATCTGGCGCAGGGTGAACGCGTAGTACGCGCTTTCATCCCAGTAGGGCTGGCCATCGATGGTATGGAAACGGAAACCCGCTTGCTCCGCGCGTGCCCGCCACTGGGCACGCTCGGCAATCCGGATGCGCTGCATGGGTCGATCAGCCGCCGTAGCTGCCGCTGGTGCTGCGGCGTGCGCTGGTGTTGCCGAAGCCACCACGGCTGGCAGTGACCGCACGGTTCGGTTCGCTGGTGACCGGTGCCAGACCGGCCTTGCCGGCGCCGATGCCGCTGGCGGTGTTCAGGCCACCGGTGCCGCCCGGTGCCGGGCGCGCCCAGCCAGCGTTCTTGTCCTGGTATGCCGGTGCCGACGCCGGCGCCTGCGGGGCGAGGCCGCCGCGGTTGCTCAGCATCTGCGACATGAAGAAACCCATCATCATCGGGCCGATGAACGAGGTGCCGGCCGAGGTGTGCTGCTGCACGCACTGCTCCGGCTTGTAATCCTTCTCGCAGGCTTCCTTGCTGGCGTACTTCGGCGCCGCATCGGCGGCCTGCTTCTGCGCTTCGGCAAAGGCGTTGCGGCACGACGACGGATCACCGGTGGCCTCGGTGCAGGCCTCGACCGAGGTGTACAGGCCTTCCTGCACCTTCACCTCCGGCTCCTTCTGGCAGGCGGTGAACAGCAGCGGCGCAGCGCTCATCAGCAGCAGCGCGGTGGTGCGGGAACGTTTCATGGCCTCATGCCCTGTATACGGATCAATGCCCAATGATGCCAAATCCTCACCAACAACCGGAATCGGCAAAGTGGGAAAGATGAACGGCCTTTCATTTTCGTCGGCATTGGGGTCAGAGCCCATCGCGCTGCGATGGGATCCGACCCCGGGCGGCACACCGCACTGGTAGGTGCCAACCTTGGTTGGCACACGCCCCGCGGCGCCGCGCTATGCCCGGCGCGCGCAGCCAAGTCTCCGGCGAGAAGCCCCCTTGTTGTTCAAGGGGGCGCGCCGCAGGCGCGGGGATAAGGGGAAATGCGCGGACCACCAAGCCGCTGCAAGCGGTGAAGGTGGTTGCAGCAGCAACCGAAAAAATTGGCCATGATCGGCTGACCCCCACGTCGTACGGCCCGCCCGTTCCGCCAGCCATGCCCGAATACCGTTCCCGCACCTCCACCGCCGGCCGCAACATGGCCGGCGCCCGCGCCCTGTGGCGTGCCACCGGCATGAAGGACGGCGACTTCCACAAGCCGATCATTGCCATCGCCAACTCCTTCACCCAGTTCGTGCCCGGCCACGTGCATCTGAAGGACCTCGGCCAGCTGGTCGCGCGCGAAATCGAACAGGTCGGTGGCGTCGCCAAGGAATTCAACACCATCGCCGTGGACGACGGCATCGCGATGGGCCACGACGGGATGCTGTATTCGCTGCCCAGCCGCGAGATCATCGCCGACGCCGTGGAGTACATGGTCAACGCGCACTGCGCCGACGCGCTGGTGTGCATCAGCAACTGCGACAAGATCACCCCCGGCATGCTGATGGCTGCGCTGCGCCTGGACATCCCGGTGGTGTTCGTCTCCGGCGGGCCGATGGAAGCGGGCAAGACAAAGCTGTCCGAGCACAAGCTGGACCTGGTCGACGCGATGGTGGTGGCCGCCGATGACAGCGCCTCCGACGAGAAGGTCGCGGCCTTTGAGCGCAGCGCCTGCCCCACCTGCGGCTCCTGCTCGGGCATGTTCACCGCCAACTCGATGAACTGCCTGACCGAAGCGCTGGGCCTGTCGCTGCCCGGCAACGGCACTACGCTGGCCACCCATGCCGACCGCGAGGCGCTGTTCCGTCGCGCCGGCCGCCTGATCGTCGAGCTCTGCCATCGCTGGTACGGCGGCCAAGACCCGAGCGCGCTGCCGCGCGGGATCGCCACCCAGGCCGCGTTCGCCAACGCGATGACCCTGGACATCGCCATGGGCGGCTCCACCAACACCATCCTGCATCTGCTGGCCGCAGCGCAGGAAGCGGAGGTCGACTTCGACCTGACCCACATCGACGCGCTGTCGCGACGCGTCCCGCAGCTGTGCAAGGTGGCGCCGAACACACCGAAGTACCACATCGAGGACGTGCACCGCGCCGGCGGCGTGTTCGGCATCCTCGGTGAACTGGATCGCGCCGGCCTGCTCGATACCACAGTGCCGACCGTGCACAGCGCCAGCCTGGCCGAAGCGCTGGAACGCTGGGACGTGGTGCGCAGCGACAACGACACCCTGCATACCTTCTTCAAGGCCGGCCCGGCCGGCATCCCCACCCAGGAGGCCTTCAGCCAGGCCACGCGCTGGCCCGCGCTGGACCTGGACCGCGCCGAGGGCTGCATCCGCTCGCTGCAACATGCGTATTCGCTGGAAGGTGGCCTGGCTGTGCTGCGCGGCAATCTGGCCGTCGATGGCTGCGTGGTGAAAACCGCCGGCGTGGACGAATCGATCCATGTGTTCGAAGGCCCCGCACGCGTCTACGAAAGCCAGGACGCCGCCGTCGCCGGCATCCTCGCCGACGAGGTGCAGCCGGGCGAGGTGGTGGTGATCCGCTACGAAGGGCCGAAGGGCGGCCCGGGCATGCAGGAGATGCTGTACCCGACCAGCTACCTGAAGTCGAAGGGACTGGGCAAGCAGTGCGCGCTGCTCACCGATGGCCGCTTCTCCGGTGGCACCTCGGGGTTGTCGATCGGCCACGTTTCGCCGGAAGCGGCCAGTGGCGGCGCGATCGGGCTTGTGGAAGACGGTGACCGCATCCGCATCGACATCCCGGCCCGCCGCATCGACCTGCTGCTGGATGAGGCCACGCTGGCCCAGCGCCGCAGCGAGGCCGATGCACGCGGCTGGAAACCGCGTGCGCCGCGCCCGCGCAAGGTCACCAGCGCCCTGAAGGCTTACGCCCTGCTCGCCACCAGCGCCGACAAGGGCGCCGTGCGCAACACCGCCCTGCTGGGCGATTGATCCCTACGCGGTAGTGCCGGCCGCTGGCCGGCATCTGGGAAAAGGGGACGGAGGGGATTAAGTCGTTTGTGCC
>NZ_KV791428.1:0-2150 GCF_001807895.1 Stenotrophomonas sp. HMSC10F07 | reverse complement strand
AGCCGAGCGTGGGCTCGGCTCTACAGGGGCGCCCGCGCGCCGTTGGGGCCATGCCCGGCGGCCGCGCAGCGCGGCAACGCGATACCGTCAGCCCTCTTCACGGACGATCTCGACCAGGCGCGGGCCGTAGCGGCTCAGCTTGGTACCGCCGATGCCGCCGACCCGGGCCAGTTCATCCAGGCTGGTCGGGCGCTGCTCGGCGATGTTGCGCAGGGTGCTGTCGTGGAAGATCACGAACGCCGGTACGTTCTGTTCCCGGGCCAGTTCGGCGCGCAGGCCGCGCAGCGCGTTGAACAGGGCCAGGTCCTGCGGCAGCACCGACAGGCCGGTGCGCTGCGCACTGCGCTCGCGTCCGCTGGTGCTGCTGGCCGGGTCGCGGCGCATGCTGATCTGGCGGCGGCCGGTCAACACGTCGCGGCTGGCATCGGTCAGGCGCAGGCCACCGTGACCCTCGCTGTCCACTTCCAGCAGGCTGGCCGCGACCAGCTGGCGGAACACGCTGCGCCAGGTGCGTGCATCGAGGTCGCGGCCGATGGCATAAGTGCTCAGCTTGTCGTGGCCCTGCTGCCTCACCTTCTCGTTCTCGCTGCCGCGCAGGATGTCGATCAGGTGGCCGACACCGAAGCGCTGGCCGCTTCGATAGACGCAGCTCAGCGCCTTCTGTGCCGGTATGGTCGCGTCCCACGAGGCCGGTGGCGTCAGGCAGTTGTCGCAGTTGCCGCAAGGCTGGGGGTAGGTCTCGCCGAAGCCGGCCAGCAGCACCTGGCGGCGGCACTGCATCGATTCGCAGTAGCCCAGCAGATGGTCGAGCTTGGCCCGCTCCAGCTGCTTGCGCTCTTCGCCCGCCTCGGACTGCTCGATCATCTGCTTGAGCAGTACCACATCACCCAGGCCGTAGCACAGCCAGGCCTCGGCGGCTTCGCCATCGCGGCCTGCGCGTCCGGTTTCCTGATAGTAGCCCTCCATCGACTTGGGCAGGTCGGTATGCGCGACGAAGCGCACGTCCGGCTTGTCGATGCCCATGCCGAAGGCGATGGTGGCACACATCACGATGCCGTCCTCGCGCAGGAAGCGGCGCTGGTTGCCGGCGCGCACTTCCGGCGGCAGGCCGGCGTGGTAAGGCAGAGCGTTGAAGCCCTGGCCGCAGAGGAATTCAGCGGTCTCCTCGACCTTGCGCCGCGACATGCAGTAGACGATGCCGGCCTCGCCACGGTGGCCGCGCAGGAAGTCGGTCAGCTGCTTGCGGGCGTTGTCCTTCTGCACCACGGTGTAGCGGATGTTGGGACGGTCGAAGGAACTGACAAAATGGCGTGCTTCCTGCAGATCGAGGCGCTCGGCGATCTCGCGCTGGGTCGGCGGATCGGCGGTGGCGGTCAGCGCGATCCGCGGGATCTGCGGCCAACGCTCGTGCAGCACGGTCAACTGGCGATATTCGGGGCGGAAGTCATGGCCCCACTGCGACACGCAGTGTGCTTCGTCGATGGCGAACAGGGCGATCTGGCTGCGCGACAGCAGCGACAGGAAACGCCCGGTCAGCAGCCGCTCAGGGGCGACATACAGCATGTCCAGTTCGCCGGCGAGCAGCTCGCGCTCGACGCGGCCGGCGGTCTCGGCATCCAGGGTTGAATTCAGGTACTCGGCGCGCACGCCGAGCTGGCGCAGGGCTTCGACCTGGTCCTGCATCAGTGCGATCAGCGGCGAGATGACGATGCCGCAACCGTCACGCAGCAGGGCCGGGACCTGATAGCACAGCGATTTGCCGCCGCCAGTGGGCATCAGCACCAGGGCGTCGTGACCGGCAGCCACATGCTCCACGATGTCCTGCTGCGGACCACGGAAATCGTCGTAACCAAAGACGCGTTGAAGCAGGTCGTGCGCGGGACGGGATGCCATCGCGCTAGTTTACCTCCCGGAGGCGGCGGCAGGGCTGCGCCCTGGGAACGCGCCATCGCATGCGCGCTGCCGCTCCCACGCTTCGCTCCGCGAAACGCGGGCCCCACTTATCAGCTCCCAGACCCCCGCCGCTTCGCGTCCGCCCCCTGACTCAGGGGGCTCTCCCCCGGACTTGGCCCGGTGGGCGGTAGATCCACGCCATGCGTGGATGAAATCTGTCAGATATCGACAATCAAAATGGGGTCAGATCCGTTTTC
>NZ_KV791427.1:0-26064 GCF_001807895.1 Stenotrophomonas sp. HMSC10F07 | reverse complement strand
CCCCCAGCCTTTCCGGCTGGGGGCGCAGGCGGGTCAGTCGACGCTGATCCCGGCCAGGCGCTGCAGCGCCTCGGCGTACTTGGCGCGGGTGCGCTCGATGATGTCGGCCGGGATGTTCGGACCCGGGGCGGTCTTGCCCCAGTCCAGCGTCTCCAGGTAATCGCGCACGAACTGCTTGTCGTAGCTCGGCGGGCTGGTGCCCACTTCGTACTCGTCGGCCGGCCAGTAACGCGAGGAATCCGGCGTCAGCATCTCGTCCATGATGTACAGCCGGCCATCGGCGTCGGTACCGAACTCGAACTTGGTGTCGGCCAGGATGATGCCGCGCTCGCGGGCGTAATCGGCGGCGAACTTGTAGATGCGCAGGGTGGCGTCGCGCACCCGCTCGGCCAGTTCCGCACCGACCTGCTTCACCATCGCGTCGAAATCGATGTTCTCGTCATGGTCGCCGACCGCGGCCTTGGTCGAGGGCGTGAAGATCGGCTCGGGCAGCTGTTCGGCCTGGCGCAGGCCATCGGGCAGGTCGATGCCGCTGACCTTGCCGGTGCGCTGGTAATCCTTCCAGCCGCTGCCGATCAGGTAGCCGCGGGCGATCGCTTCCACCGGCACCGGCTTCAGCTTGCGGGTGACCACCGCGCGCTTGGCGTACAGGGCCGGGTCCACGCCTTCGGGCAGCACGCTGGCCACGTCGATGCCGGTCAGGTGGTTGGGCATCAGGTGCGCAGTCTTGGCGAACCAGAAGTTGGAGACCTGGCAGAGCATCTCGCCCTTGCCCGGGATCGGGTCGGGCAGGACCACGTCGAACGCCGACAGGCGATCGGTGGCCACCATCAGCAGGTAGTCGCCCGGCGGGGTCCCTGCGGGCAGCCGCTCGCGCGGGATATCGAACACATCACGCACCTTGCCGCGGTGGCGCAAGGGCAGGCCGGGGAGATCGGATTGCAACAGCGTGGTTGGCACGGGCACTCCTGGGGCGTTGTCGATACGGCTGCCCAACGGACCCGGCGGGCCCGCTGACCAGCGGGCGGCCTAGTGTAAAGCCCTCCGGGCCCGCTGTGACGTAAAATGAGCGTCCATTTCGTCGGTCGACCCCGGAGCGCCATGCGCTGGTACGGAAAACTGCTCGGATTCATCGCCGGCGCCCTGCTGTTCCGGCCCAATCCGCTGTTCGGCGCGGTGGTCGGCCTGCTGATCGGCCATGCCTTTGATTCGGACTGGTTCCGCCTGAACAAGGAGAACCCGTACCGGGAGCTGGGGCTGACTTCCGAAGCCACCGATGCCGAGATCGAACGCGCCTACCGCAAGCTGATCTCGCAGTACCACCCCGACAAGCTTGGCGGCGCCGCCCCCGAGCTGCAGCAGCAGGCCGAGCAGAAGTCGCGGCGGATCAATGCCGCCTACGACCGCATCAAGTCCCTGCGCAAGCGCTGACCCACTTTCCCCTCGTTGCAAGGCCCGGCCATGTCCCACTGCCTCATCGCCCCCTCCATCCTGTCCGCCAACTTCGCCCGCCTCGGCGAGGAAGTCGACAACGTCCTCGCTGCCGGTGCGGACTGGGTCCACTTCGACGTGATGGACAACCACTACGTGCCGAACCTGACCATCGGCCCGATGGTCTGCCAGGCCCTGCGCAAGCACGGCATCACCGCGCCGATCGACGTGCACCTGATGGTCGAGCCGGTGGACCGCATCATCCCGGACTTCGCCGAGGCCGGTGCTACCTACATCAGCTTCCACCCGGAGGCGAGCCGGCACGTGCACCGCACCATCCAGCTGATCCGCTCGCTGGGCTGCAAGCCGGGCATCGTGCTCAATCCGGCCACCCCGGTGGACATCCTCGACTGGGTGCTGGATGACCTGGACCTGGTGCTGCTGATGTCGGTCAACCCGGGCTTCGGCGGCCAGGCCTTCATCCCCTCGGCGCTGGACAAGCTGCGCGTGGTGCGCAAGATGATCGATGCCAGCGGCAAGGACATCCGCCTGGAGATTGACGGTGGCGTGAAGGCCGACAACATCGGTGAGATCGCTGCCGCCGGCGCCGATACCTTCGTCGCCGGCTCGGCCATCTTCAACGCCAGGACCAGCTACCAGGACGTGATCGCGCAGATGCGCGCGAACGTCGCTGCGGCACGGGGCTGAGCCATGAGTACGGTGGCCGTGTTGAACATCCGCCCGGCCACCGTGGCCGATGCTGGCCTGATCCTGCATTTCATCCGCGAGCTGGCCATCTACGAGAAGGCCGAGCATTCGGTGCAGACCGATGAGATCGGCATCGCCGAAAGCCTGTTCGGACCCGATGCCACTGCACGTGCACTGATCTGCGAAGCCGGTGGTGAAGCGATCGGCTATGCGGTGTATTTCTACAACTACTCCACCTGGCTGGGCCGCAAGGGCATCTACCTGGAAGACCTCTATGTCAGCCAGGAAAAGCGTGGCGCGGGCGCCGGCAAGGCGCTGCTGAAGTACATCGCACGCCAGGCCGTGGCCGAAGGCTGCGGCCGTTTCGAATGGTCGGTGCTGGACTGGAACACTCCGGCCATCGAGTTCTACACCGCCGCCGGTGCCAAACCGCAGGATGAGTGGACCGTGTACCGGCTGCAGGGGCAGGCGCTGCACGATTTCGCCAACGGGTGAGGCGTGTGGTGGGGGCGAACCGCAACCCGGTGGGTGCGAACCTTGGTTCGCACTCCCTGGGTACCCGCCCCCCCCAAAAAAAAAAACCACGCCAATCACTGGCGTGGCCTCGCTGCATGCGTGGGAGGCTGATCCTGCCTCCATCCGTCGTCCCTGCTATGGACTTCCATTCTCCAGCAGCTGAATGACACCTGCGTGACATTCACTGCGGGCAAACAGTGCATTGCTAGCCTGTGCCGCCCTGACCTGGAAGTACCGCATGACCACCCCGCGCTGGCGCCTGATCCTCAACGGCAAATCGGCTGGCAACGATGAACTGCGCGACGCCGTGGGCCACTGGCGCGGGCAGGGCGTGCAGTTGGACGTACGGGTGACCTGGGAAGACGGCGACGCCGAACGCTACGTTGCCGAAGCCATCGACCATGGCGTGGACGTGATCGTGGCCGCCGGTGGCGACGGCACGCTCAGTGCGGTGGCCGAAACCCTGGCCCATCGCGATGAACCGGCGCAGGCGCTGCCTTCGCTGGCGCTGATCCCGATGGGGACCGCCAACGATTTCGCCACGGCTGCCGGCATCCCGACCGGGCCCCAGGAGGCCTTCGCCCTGATCGGCCAGGCACCGCCGCATGCCATCGACCTGTTGCGCGTGGATGCCGATGGCACGCCCTGGTGGTGCGCCAACCTCGCCAGCGGTGGCTTCGGCACGCAGGTGACGGTGGAGACCGATGCCGGATTGAAGAAGATGCTCGGTGGGCTGGCCTATGTGATCACCGGCATCGCCAAGCTGGGCCGCATCGAGCCGATCGCCGCGCGGCTGTCCGGCCCGGATTTCGCGTGGGAAGGTGACTTCATCGCGCTCGGCATCGGCAATGGCCGGCAGGCCGGCGGTGGCCAGCAGCTGTGCCCGCAGGAACTGATCGATGATGGACTGCTGGATGTGACCGTGCTTCCGGAACTGGAAGGGGAGGTCGCCGCCACCCTCGGCCAGATGCTGAAGTCCGGTACCCAGGCCGCACTGGAACAGCTGGCCACGCGGGCGCGGCTGTCGTGGCTGCAGATCGACGCACCCGAGGCGCTGACCCTGAATCTGGACGGCGAACCGGTGCAGGCCCGCCGGTTCCGCGTCGAGTGCGTGCCGGGCAGAGTGCGGATGCATCTGCCGACCGGATGCCCGTTGCTGGCTGGGCAGGGGTAGAGCCGGCCGGTAGGGTCGACTCCACCGGTTCCCGCGCCGGTCGCCGCCACAGGTCCCCGCCATCGCCCCGGGCTTGTCGTGGTTCAGTTTCCCAGGGTTCCCCTCCCGCCGATCCTGCGATACAGTCAAGGGGTGTCCAGCCTGACGACCCCGCATACCCTTTCTTCCGCACGCCGTTGGTGGCGATGGTGGCCCGTTGCCGTCGTCCGCCCCCATAACGCTGTGTCCCGGAAGGAAAGTCGTCTTGAACTCGCACGCTCAGTTTCAGCAGCAGGCCGCTGAAGGCCACACCCACATTCCCGTCGTCCGCGAAGTGCTGTCCGACCTGGACACGCCGCTTTCGGTCTATCTGAAGCTCGCCGACGGCCCCAATACCTACCTGTTTGAATCCGTCGAAGGCGGCGAGCGCTTTGGTCGTTACTCGATCATCGGCCTGCCGGCGCGCCGCGTGTATGCCTTCCACGGCCACACGCTGACCGTGCGCGAAGACGGCCAGGTGGTGGACACCCGCGAGGTAGCCGATCCCTTCGCCGAAGTCGAGGCGCTGCGCAGCGCCCACTCGGTGCCCAAGCTGGAAGGCCTGCCGGGCTTCACCGGCGGCCTGGTCGGCTGGTTCGGCTTCGAATGCATCGGCTACATCGAGCCGCGCCTGGCCCCGCCGGCTGGCCGTGATGAGCTGGGCACGCCGGACATCCTGCTGCTGGACTCCAACGAGCTGGCGGTATTCGACAATCTCAAGGGCCGGCTGTACCTGATCGTGCACGCCAACCCGCGTGTCGACGGTGCCTTCGAGCAGGCGCAGGCGCGACTGGATGCCCTGACTGCGAAGCTGCGTGCGCCGGGTGCCGGCTATCCGGCGCCGCTCAACAGCGACGTGCTGGACGAATCGGATTTCGTCTCCGGCTTCACCCGCGAAGGCTTCGTCGATGCGGTCCAGCGCAGCAAGGAATACATCCGCGCCGGTGACATCTTCCAGGTGGTGCTCAGCCAGCGCCTGAGCGTGCCGTTCAAGGCGCGCCCGGTGGATGTGTACCGCGCGCTGCGCGCGTTGAATCCCTCGCCGTACATGTATTTCCTCGATGTCGGCGACCTGCAGGTGGTTGGTTCCTCGCCGGAAATCCTGGTGCGTTTGCAGGATGGCGAAGTGACCGTGCGCCCGATCGCCGGCACCCGCCCGCGTGGCGCCACGCCCGAGCTGGACCTGGCACTGGAAGCCGAGCTGCTGGCCGATCCGAAGGAACGTGCCGAGCACCTGATGCTGATCGACCTCGGCCGCAACGATGCCGGGCGCGTCTCCAGAGCCGGTACCGTGGAAGTGGGCGAGCAGTTCGTGATCGAACGCTACAGCCATGTCATGCACATCGTCAGCGAAGTGACCGGCCAACTGCAGCCGGGCCTGAGCTATGCCGACGTGCTGCGCGCCACCTTCCCGGCCGGCACGGTCAGCGGCGCGCCAAAGATCCGCGCGCTGGAAGTGATCCGCGAACTGGAACCGATCAAGCGCAACGTCTACGCCGGCAGCATCGGCTACATCGGCTGGCACGGCGATGCCGATACCGCGATCGCGATCCGCACTGCGGTCATCAAGGATGGCCGCCTGTACGTGCAGGCCGGCGCCGGCATCGTCTACGACTCGGACCCGGACAAGGAATGGGACGAGACGATGAACAAGGGCCGTGCACTGTTCCGCGCCGTCGCCCAGGCCGCCAAGGGCCTGTGAGTTTCCCCGTGCCGTGGCCTGCGCCACGGCATCGTCCGCTGTTCCCATTCAAGACAAGGAGTACCGCATGAAGCTGCTGAGCGCATTGCTGTGGTCGTCACTGCTGGCCACGATGGCCCCGTCTGCCTGGGCGCAGGCCAACACGATCCCCTCTCAGCCGCACCTGCTGGTGAAGGGGCAGGGCACCCGCACAGTGATGCCCGACCGCTTCGGCCTGCAGTTGAACATCGAAGAGACCGACATGGATGCCGACGCCGCGCGGCGCCGCGTGCAGGGCAACGTGGCCCGCGTGCTGGCGCTGTTCAAGCAGCACAAGGCGGTGGAGGGCAGCGTGCGTGCGGACAACCTGCGGATCGGCCCGGCGACGCGCTATGAGCAGAACCGGCAGGTCTTCATCGGTACCCGCGTGTCGCGCCAGCTGCGCGCCAGCTTCGCCAGCGTGAAGGCGATGCAGGACGTGCTGGGTGCGTTGAAGGCCAACGAGAACGTGCAGGTCAGCAGCATGGCGCCGACCTACTCGGGCGAAGCGGCGTTGCGGCGCGAACTCAAGGGCGAGGCCGCAGCCCAGACCCGCCAGTCCGCGCAGGGCCTGGCCAAGGCCTACGGCACCCGGCTGCGCGGCCTGTACAGCATTTCCGACGTAGCGCCGAACTTTGCTTATGGCATCCAGGCCGGCAGTTGGCCGAGCAGTGGGGACCTGGTGACGCCGCCTTCGCCGCCCGCGCCCGAGGCACCGATGAACAGCATCGAGACCACGGGCTCCCGCCTGCCCGAGTCGGTCGAAGCCGGCCCCATCACCTACACCGAAAACGTGTACGCCATTTTCCTGATAAGCGACGGAACCTGACCATGTTGTGGATGATCGACAACTACGACAGCTTCACCTACAACCTCGTGCAGTACCTGCAGACGCTGGGCGCCGAGGTGAAGGTGGTGCGCAACGATGCGATGAGCGTGGACGAGATCGCCGCGCAGAAACCCGAGCGCATCGTCATCTCGCCCGGCCCGTGCACGCCCAACGAAGCGGGCGTGTCGCTGGAGCTGATCCAGCGGCTGGGCCCGACCACGCCGATCCTCGGCGTGTGCCTTGGCCACCAGGGCATCGGCCAGGTCTACGGCGGCACCGTGATCCGCGCCGGCAACATCATGCACGGCAAGACCTCGCCGATCCGCCACGAAGGCAAGGGCGTGTTCGCCGGCCTGCCGGACCGTTACCAGGCCACCCGCTACCACTCGCTGGTGGTGGACAAGAACAGTCTGCCGGACTGCCTGGAAGTGACCGCCTGGACCGAGAACGAGGACGGCTCGATCGAAGAGATCATGGGCCTGCGCCACCGCCAGTTCCCGGTGGAAGGCGTGCAGTTCCACCCCGAATCCATCCTCACCGAACACGGTCACGCCCTGCTGCGCAATTTCCTGCAGCGCCCGGTGGCCTGATCCAAGGAGCATTCCCATGAGCTTCTCCCCCCAGGAAGCCCTGCAACGCACCATCGAGCACCGCGAGATCTTCTTCGACGAGATGGTCGACCTGATGCGGCAGATCATGCGCGGCGACGTGTCGCCGATGATGACCGCCGCCATCCTCACCGGCCTGCGGGTGAAGAAGGAAACCATCGACGAGATCGCCGCCGCCGCCACGGTCATGCGCGAATTCGCGCTGGCGGTGCCGGTGGTCGACAGCACCCACCTGGTCGACATCGTCGGCACCGGTGGCGATGGCTCGCACACCTTCAACATCTCCACCTGCGCGATGTTCGTGGCGGCTGCGGCCGGTGCGCGCGTGGCCAAGCACGGCAACCGCAGCGTGTCGTCCAAGTCCGGCAGCGCCGATGCGGTGGAAGCACTGGGCGCGGCCATCGAGCTGCAGCCAGCGCAGGTGGCCGCTGCCATCGAGCAGACCGGCATCGGCTTCATGTTCGCGCCGATCCATCATCCGTCGATGAAGGTCGTCGCGCCGGTCCGCCGCGAGATGGGGGTGCGCACCATCTTCAACATCCTCGGTCCGCTGACCAACCCCGCCAGCGCGCCGTCGGTGCTGATGGGCGTGTTCCATCCTGATCTGGTGGGTATCCAGGCGCGCGTGCTGCGCGAGCTGGGCACCGAGCGCGCCATGGTGGTCTGGGGCCGCGACAACATGGATGAGATCTCGCTCGGCGCCGGCACCCTGGTGGGCGAGTTGCGCGACGGCAAGGTGCGCGAGTACGAGATCCACCCGGAGGACTTCGGCATCGCCATGTCGGCCAGCCGCAACCTGCGCGTGGACAGCCCGGAGCAGTCCATCCAGATGCTGCGCGCGGTGCTGGACAACGAGCCCGGCCCGGCGCTGGACATCGTCGCGCTCAATGCCGGCGCCGCGCTGTACGTGGCCGGCGTGGCCAGCGACATCGGTGATGGCCTGGCCCGCGCCCGTGCCGCCATCGCCAATGGCAGCGCGCGCCAGCGCCTGCAGCAGTATGTGGAGACCACCCGCGCGCTGGTTGCCTGAGCGCGCGGTTCAGCCTGACCCCGTCGATGGCCGATAATGGCCGTCCTCAGCGCCCCCGCACCGAATCGAAGACGATGAGCGACATCCTGCAGACGATCCTGGCCCGCAAGGCCGAAGAAGTGGCCCAGCGCCGCGCCCAGCGCCCGCTCGAGGAGCTGCAGGCCGCCGTGGCCAGCGCCCCGCCGGTACGTGGCTTCGTGCGCGCGTTGCAGGCGGCCGTGGCCAACGGCGACCCGGCGGTGATTGCCGAGGTGAAGAAGGCCAGCCCGTCCAAGGGCGTCATCCGCCCCGACTTCCGACCGGCTGACATCGCGGTCAGCTACGAGTTCGGTGGTGCCAGCTGCCTTTCGGTGCTGACCGACGTGGACTTCTTCCAGGGCGCCGATACCTACCTGCAGCAGGCCCGTGAAGCCTGCACGCTGCCGGTGCTGCGCAAGGACTTCGTGATCGACGCCTACCAGGTGTACGAGGCACGCGTGCTGGGCGCCGACTGCATCCTGCTGATCGTCGCCGCGCTGGACGACACCCAGCTGGCCACGCTGTCGGAACTGGCGCTGTCGCTGGGCATGGACGTGCTGGTGGAAGTGCACGACATCGACGAACTGGAGCGCGCACTGCAGGTGCCGGCGCCGATGATCGGCATCAACAACCGCAACCTGCGCACCTTCGAGGTGTCGCTGCAGACCACGCTGGATATGCAGCAGGCCGTGCCGCGTGACCGCCTGCTGGTCACCGAAAGCGGCATCCTCGGCCCGCAGGACGTGGCGCTGATGCGCGACGCCGGCATCCATGCCTTCCTGGTCGGCGAGGCCTTCATGCGCGTGGAAGAGCCGGGCGAGGGCCTGCGTCAGCTATTCTTCGCAACATGACAACGCACTATCCGACGCCGCGCGAGGATGCGCCGCTGGTGGTCTTCGACTTCGACCACACCCTCTACGACGGCGATTCGGGTACCCACCTGTTCGCCTCGCTGATCAAGCGCAACCCGCTGCGCATGCTGGCGGCGCTGCTGGTCACGCCGATCGCCGGGCCGATGGTGGCGATGCTGCCGACCCGTCGCGCGGGCATCTCGGTCTATGTGTGGATCGGCAGCTTCGGCCTGCACCGTGCGCGCGATTTCAACAAGGTGATCGACGCCTACGTGCTGCGCAACCAGGCGCAGATGCGCGCCAAGCTGCTGCCGCAGGCGCTGGACGTGTTCGCCGCGCACCGCGCCAAAGGCGATCGCGTGGTGGTTGCCACCGGCGCGCCGCCGGAGCTGGCCCGCGCGATCCTGGCCTTCGTGGCCCATCAGGATGTGCCGGTGATCGGCACCGAGGTCGGCCCGCGGCTGGGCGGCGTCGGTCCCACCCGTCACTGCCACAACGAAGAGAAGATGCGCATGCTGCGCGAGCGCGGCTATGGCGACATCGATATCGCCTATTCCGACAGCACCGCCGACCTGCCGCTGCTGCTGGCGGCCAAGGCGCCGGTGGTGGTGAACCCGAAGCCGGGGCGGGTGGCGTTCTTCCGCCGCGTGCTGCCGGCCGGCACCCGCATCCTCAACTGGGGATGCGTGGATCGCGGCGGCGACAAGGCCTGATCCAGGGGTCAGATCCCCGAAGGGGCTCTGACCCCATCTCACGGGGAATGATCCGCCGGGCATGGCCCGGCGCTACCGGAACAGGCGCGGGTAGTGCCGGCCGCTGGCCGGCAAGCGCTCAGCGCCCCAGGTACCCGTACACCGCATGCCCGATCTGGAACAGGCTGATGCCCAGTACCAGCACGCCCACGGCCACCAGCACCCAGCGCTCCTTCACCCGCTTGACCAGGATCGCCGCCACCGGAGCGGCCATCATGCCGCCGATCAGCAGGCCGGCAACGATCTGCAGATGCTGCACGCCCATCGACAACAGGAAGGTCGCTGACACCGTCAACGTGACCACGAACTCGGCTGCGTTGACTGTTCCGATGGTGGTGCGCGCCTGGCCGCCGCGGGCGAGCAGGGTGGACGTCGCGATCGGCCCCCAGCCACCGCCGCCGCTGGCGTCGAGCAGGCCGGCGAAGAAGCCCAGCACCGGCACCCGGCGGATCTCGCCCTGGGGCATCCAGCGCCCAGCGGCGCGGGCCAGGATGATGATCGCCAGCACCAGCAGGTACAGGTAGATCAGTGGCCGGATGATCTCGCCCGGGACCTGCGTGAGCACGTACGCGCCCACGGCACCGCCCACTGCGCCGGGCAGGGCCAAGCGCAGGAACAGGCGTTTATCGACATTTCCGGCTGCGAGGTGCGACACCCCCGAGGCGCCCGTGGTGAACACTTCAGCGGTGTGGATGCTGGCGCTGACCTGCGCCGGGGGCAGGCCCATGCTCAGCATCACCGACGAGGACACCAGGCCGAACGCCATGCCCAATGCACCGTCCACCAGCTGTGCGCCGAGGCCGATGAGGATGAACCACCAGAATTCGCTGCTCAGCTCCATGCACCGAGCCTAGCCCAGCGGGCCGCGCAGGGGCCGTGTAGAGCTGAACCCATGCGCGGCTGCCTTCGACGGACAGCAGCCGAGCGTCGGCTCGGCTCTACAGGATGGCTCGCCAGCCTTGGGTTGCCTTGCAATCAACGGGTGCCGTACAGCACCACGGTCTTGCCGCGGGCATGCAGCAGGCCGTCGGTCTGCAGTTTCTTCAGCACGCGGCCGGCCATTTCGCGCGAGCAGCCGACCAGTCGCGCCAGTTCCTGTCGCGATACGCGCAGCTGGCTGCCCTGCGGGTGGCTCATTGCCTCCGGTTCCTGCGCCAGGTCGTGCAGGGTGCGCACGATCCGGTCGGTCACGTCCAGGAATGCCAGGCGGCTGGCCTTGCGGCTGGTGTCGAGCAGGCGCTTGGAAATCTGCTGGCCCAGCGCGTACAGCAGGCGCGGGGCATCGGCCGACAGCGGGCCGAGGAACAGCTGATGCAGGCGCTCGTAGCTGATTTCAGCCAGCTCGCAGGCGGTACGGGTCCGCAGGATCACCTCCCGGCGGTCCGATTCGACGAACAGGCCCATCTCGCCGACGAACTCGCCGGCACCGAAGTAGCCCAGCACAAGCTCGCGATCGTCATCTTCCTCGGCCATGATCGAAACCGAGCCGCTGATGACGTAATACAGGGTTCCCGCCGGGTCTCCGGGCCGGAAGACGTCGGTACGGGTGGGATATCGCCGCCTGTGGCTGTGCGCCAGGAAACGATCGATTGTGGCGATATCCAGGGCCAGTGGACTGCTAGCTAGGCGCACGGTTGACACGATAGGAGCGCTCCCTCTGCGCATGAACGGATTCACGGGGTCGATAGCGGAGCTTAACCAGCGCAATTGTTAAGGGCAAACAGTGTGCCAGAACTCTTGCGTCTTCACGTTCCCCCCGGGGGCAGTTTGCCCCATAATTCCCCCTTTCCCTTCTTACACAGGAATCGACCGCCGTGGTCAAGCCGTTGCCTCGCCTGAGGCTGCAGGGTTTCAACAACCTCACCAAGGCGCTGAGCTTCAACATCTATGACGTGTGTTACGCGCGCACCGAAGAGGAGCGTCAGCGTTACATTGAATACATCGATGAAGAGTACAACGCCGACAGGCTGACTCAGATCTTGACCGATGTCGCCGAGATCATCGGCGCCAACATCCTGAACGTGGCCCGCCAGGACTACGATCCGCAGGGTGCCTCGGTGACCATCCTGATCTCCGAAGAACCGGTGATCGACAAGAAGCTGGCCGGCAAGGAGCTGATCTCCGACGCCGTGGTCGCGCACATGGACAAGAGCCACATCACGGTCCATACCTACCCGGAAACCCATCCGCAGGAAGGTATCGCCACGTTCCGCGCGGACATCGACGTGGCCACCTGTGGCGTCATTTCCCCGCTGAAGGCCCTGAACTACCTGATCGAGAGCCTCGAGTCGGACATCGTGATCATGGACTACCGCGTCCGTGGCTTCACCCGCGATGTGAAGGGCAAGAAGCACTTCATCGACCACAAGATCAACTCGATCCAGAACTTCCTGGCCAAGAACATCAAGTCGCGTTACGAGATGTTCGACGTCAACGTCTACCAGGAGAACATCTTCCACACGAAGATGCACCTGAAGGACTTCGACCTGGACCAGTACCTGTTCGAGGAAAAGGCCAAGAACCTGTCGTTCAAGGAACGCATGAAGATCGAAGCGCTGCTCAAGCGCGAGATCGAAGAGCTGTTCCACGGCCGGAACCTGTCCGAGTAAGCCCCATGTGCGATGCCCGCAGGCATCGCCACCCAGGCGGGACGACCCGCCCCGTGGAACCAGTGCCCCGCACGCGTTACAGTTCCACGGTGATGTACCGACCCACGGCCCGGTGTGAAAACACCGGGCCGTTTCGTTTTTCTCAAAAAAGGTAAGGAGCCCCCACCCATGCCCTGGATCTACCTGCTGCTGGCCGGCCTGTTCGAGATCGGTTTCGCCCTCGGAATGAAGTACTCCGAAGGCTTCAGCAAACCCCTGCCCACCGTTGCCACGGTGGTATCGGCCCTGATCAGCCTGTACCTGATGAGCCAGGCGATGAAGAGCATCCCGGTCGGTACGGCCTACGCGATCTGGACCGGCATCGGTGCCATGGGCGTGGCTGTGCTCGGCATCTACCTGTTCAATGACAGTGCGTCGCCGGCCCGCCTGGCCTGCGTGGGCCTGATCGTGGCCGGCGTGATCGGCCTGAAGCTGGTCTCGCCCAACTGATTGATGGCCCGACCAACGGTCGGGCCCCACCGTCGCCCCCCGCACCTCCTGGTAGGCCCGCACCGTTGGTGCGGGCGACCCTTCAAATGCGGTAGGCGATGGTCTTCATCACCCTGGAGGCCAGCGCCATCACGCCCGGGATCGGGAACGGCAGGCGGCGTGCGCCGGCCTGCTCGGCGTGCTCCGCATGGCGGGCTTCGTCTTCCTTCATCACCTCGATGACCGCACGGCTGCGCAGGTCGCCGGCCGGCAGATCGACCAGGTGCTCGTCCAGATGGGCTTCCACCTGGCGCTCGGTTTCGACCACGAAGCCGAGGTTCCAGCCGTCGCCGCGCAGCCCGGCCAGGGTGCCGATGGTGTAGCTGCCGGCGTACCACAGCGGGTTGAACAGGCTCGGGCGGCTGTCCAGCTCGCCCAGCCGGGTGGCACACCACGCCAGGTGGTCGGTCTCCTCCTGGGCCGCTTCCAGCAGGTGTTCACGCGTGGCAGGGTCGCGGGCCACGGCGGCCTGCCCGAAATACAGGCCCTGTGCGCAGACTTCGCCGACGTGGTTGATCCGCATCAGCCCGGCCGCGTGGCGGCGTTCAGCGTTGTCCATGCCCGGCTCGCTGGTGTCCGCGGCCGGGTAGGGGCGGGCTGCCGGCGGGTTGCCGAACACCGTGTCCAAGGCGCGCTGCGCTTCGGTCAGCAGATGGTCCAGCGGTGTGGTCTGGCGGAGCACGGTCATGGCGGTACGCGGTGGGACGGAAGACCCCTCGATTCTCCCCCGGCTCCGGCCCCCTGCCAACCCGGGGCATGGCCGGCTTGCACCGGGGGCTTGACCTGCGTACAATCCCGCCTCTTACGCTTCACCTTTCACAACGCGTGGCAGAGTTCCGGCGAGCCGTTCGCCGCAATGAGCCCGACCTAACATAGAGTTCTTCATGAGCACTTTCACTGCCAAGAACGAGACCGTCCAGCGCGACTGGTACCTCGTCGACGCCGAGGGCAAGACCCTGGGCCGTCTCGCCACCGAGCTGGCCCGCCGTCTGCGTGGCAAGCACAAGCCGGTCTACACCCCGCACGTTGATACCGGCGACTACCTGGTCGTCATCAATGCAGAAAAGATTGCCGTCACCGGCAAGAAGCTGCAGGACAAGATGTATCACCGTTTCACCGGTTACATCGGCAACCTGAAGACCGAGTCCCTGGCCCAGGCGCTGGAGCGCCACCCGGAGCGCGTGATCGAGATCGCCGTCAAGGGCATGCTGCCGAAGGGCCCGCTGGGTCGCCAGATGTACCGCAAGCTCAAGGTCTACGCCGGCACTGAGCATCCGCACGCCGCACAGCAGCCGCAGGTTCTGGATATCTAATCATGGCTATCACTCAAAACTACGGCACTGGCCGCCGCAAGTCCTCCACCGCTCGCGTGTTCCTGCGCAAGGGTTCGGGCAACATCACCGTCAACGGTCGTCCGCTGGACGAGTTCTTTGGTCGTGAGACCGCGCGCATGATCGTGCGCCAGCCGCTCGAGCTGACCAAGAACACCGAAAGCTTTGACATCCTGGTCACCGCCGCTGGCGGCGGCACCACCGGCCAGGCCGGTGCGATCCGTCTGGGCATCGCCCGTGCTCTGGTCGAGTACGACGAAACCCTGAAGTCCGAGCTGCGCAAGGCTGGCTTCATGACCCGTGACGCCCGTGAAGTCGAGCGTAAGAAGGTTGGTCTGCACAAGGCCCGCCGCGCCACCCAGTTCTCCAAGCGCTGATCTACCGCGCCTGGTTGGGCTCCTTCGGGAGCCCGCTGGATGGGAAAGCAAAAGCCCGGCTTCGGCCGGGCTTTTGTCGTTCTGGGGGTCATCGATGTCCTGGTTGCCGGCCAGCGGCCGGCACTACCCGGGGCGTCGCATCTCGGAAGGGGTGGGGTGGTGCCGTTTCCTGCGGAGCAGGGTCCGATCCCGCGGGTGCCTCTCTGGAGAAGAGCCCCCTTGTTGTTCAAGGGGGCGCGCCGACAGGCGCGGGGATAAGGTGGAATGCGCGACCAAATTAAAAGCAAAGGGCCAGATCTTTCGATCTGGCCCTTTGCTTTTAATTTGGCTGCCCCGGATGGATTCGAACCACCGAATGCCTGAGTCAGAGTCAGGTGCCTTACCGCTTGGCGACGGGGCAAAACGTGCAACTATTTTCTCACTTTTCACACTGAAAAACAACTTGATTTTCAGTGTGGTGGCTATGGGTGGACTCGAACCACCGACCCCAGCATTATGAGTGCTGTGCTCTAACCGGCTGAGCTACATAGCCTTGGTGAGCCCGCTATTCTGCGGATGTGTATCGGCCCTGTCAACACTTTTGTGCCGTGCTTGTGGGCCGACAGAGGGCATGGGATAGTCCCGACCAGTAGATTTTCTTAGGAGTCCGCATCGTGATCGATCCGGACGGCTATCGACCGAACGTCGGCATCGTGTTGATGCGGCAGGACGGCCAGGTGTTCTGGGCACGACGCGTGCGCCGGGACGGCTGGCAGTTCCCGCAGGGTGGCATGAACACCGACGAGACGCCTGTCGAGGCCATGTATCGTGAACTGCAGGAAGAGACCGGCCTGCTGCCTGAGCACGTGGAAGTGCTCGGGGCGACGCCCGGCTGGCTGCGCTACAAGCTGCCGGCGCGGGCCATCCGCCGCAATGAACGGCAGGTCTGCATCGGGCAGAAGCAGGTCTGGTTCCTGCTGCGCCTGACCGGCGATGAATCGCATGTGCAGCTGGACCATACCGACTCGCCCGAGTTCGACCACTGGCGGTGGGTGGACTTCTGGTACCCGGTGGAGCACGTAGTGATGTTCAAGCGTGGCGTCTATGCGCGCGCGCTGCGACACCTGGCGCCGTTGGCGCGTGGGGTGGCCGGGCAGGGCGTCAGCGCCATGCCCAAGAGTGCCGCCGAGGCCTGGATGCCGGGCCACGCGGCCGGCCACGACAGGCCCCGGAAGCGCACGCCCAAGCGCGGCGGCTACTGGCCGCGCAAGGCCAAGGGGGAGTCCGGGGCGGTTTGAATGGGAAGCCACGCAGGCTGCGGGCCGATCCGTCACAACGCGTCCCCGCCGGCTGTTTCCACGCAGGACCGGGCTGTCCGGCGGGCCGGTCAATCCGACTGTGAACGGTATCGAGAATGGTTCAGGTCTCTGATTGACAACCATTCTCGTTTCCATTGGAATAGGCAACAGGCCGCTTCTGGCCTGCCAGCCCGGTTCCCGCCTGTGTACGTCTGCATCTGCAACGGAGTCACCGACCACCAGATCCGCGAAGCCGCCAACCATGGTGTCAGCACGGTGGCCGAACTGACCATGCGTACCGGTTGCGGTGCCACCTGCGGTTCCTGCCTGGACATGGCCGGCGACCTGCTGGCCAAGGCACGCGCGACGCACGATCTGCCGCTGCCGGTATTGGGCCTGGCCCAGGTTGCCTGATCGTTTCCTCGCGGCGTGTTGACGCCGCGCTTTCGCGTCCTTCACCTGCAGCCGCGCAGGCCAATGCGCACGATTCGCGTTCCTTCACCACCGCACGCAAGGCGGTACAGTGCCTGCGTTTTCAGCGTGCAGGAGCATCCCCATGAAGGGCGACACCAAGGTCATCGAATTCCTCAACAAGGTCCTCTACAACGAGCTGACCGCGATCAACCAGTACTTCCTGCACGCCAAGATGCTGAAGAACTGGGGCATCAAGGAACTGGCCGAACACGAGTACAAGGAATCGATCGACGAGATGAAGCATGCCGACATGCTCGCCGACCGCATCCTGTTCCTCGAAGGCCTGCCGAACTTCCAGGCGCTGGGGAAGCTGCGCATCGGCGAGAACCCGACTGAAATCCTGCAGTGCGACCTGTCGCTGGAACGCGATGGCGTGGTCACCCTGCGCGAGGCGGTGGCCTATTCCGATTCGGTTGGCGACTATGTCAGCCGCCAGCTGTTCGTGAAGATCCTCGACTCGGAGGAAGAGCACATCGACTGGCTGGAAACCCAGCTCGACCTGATCGAGCGCATCGGCGAGCCGAAGTACCTGCTGAGCAAGCTGGAAGAGTGAATCAGCGGTCCTGGCCGGCGCGATGCTGTGCCAGGTAGCCCGTCAGTGCAACGCGCGCCCGGGCGAATTCCGCAACCAGCAGCGCCACCGCGACTGCGGGGCGCTGCAGGCTGCCACTACGGGCCTCGTGCTCGATCCGCTGCGCGATCGCCGACAGCGACAATGCCCCCACGTTCGCGCTTGATGATTTCAGGCTGTGCGCGACGGCCTGCAGGCGCGGTTCATCGCTGTTCCGCGCCGCCAGCTGCAACTGCTGCACCATCGCCGGCGCATCTTCAAGAAATACCGTGACGATCTGGGTGGCAGCATCGCCGATCACCGCGTCCAGTTCATCCAGCACATCGCGGTCGAGCACCGGTTGTGGCTTGGAGCCGACCCGGCTGTCATCGTCCTGTAGATCCGAGCCGTGCTCGGCTGAGGGAGCGCGACTGCTGTTGGCCGTCAGCCGAGCATCACCCGGCTCTACAGAAGGCCGTGCAGGTGCTGCGGCTTTACCGCCACCCCAGCGCTGCAGCAGCGCATGCAGCGTGGCGCGTGCGATCGGCTTGGACAGGTAATCGTCCATGCCGGCCTGCAGGCAGCGCTCGCGGTCGCCGGCCATCGCATTGGCGGTCATCGCGATGATCGGCAATCGCGCATGCCCGGTTTCCGCTTCTTCGGCGCGCCAGCGGCGCGTGGCGGCGTAGCCGTCCAGCACTGGCATCTGGCAATCCATCAGCACGATGTCCAGCCCGCCTTCGCGGAGGGCGGCCAGGGCCTGTTCGCCATCGGCGGCGTTGCGCACCTCGCACTGGAACACCCGCAGCAGCTGCTCGGCCACCATCCTGTTCACCGTATTGTCCTCCACCACCAGCACGCGCAGATGCAGCGGCGGCAGCGTGGCAGCCGGTTGCTCGTGTTCCGCGCTGGCCAGCAGCGCAGCGGGGCGGGCAGAGGCGACCGGTGCCGCCAGCAGTGCATGCAGGGCGGCGTCGTCGAAGTGGGAGGGCAGCTGGCGCTGGCGGGGGCGTTGCGCAATCGCATCCTCCTGCAGCCACAGTACCTGCAGTGCATCGTCGTCGCCGCGTTCCCCCAGTGCGAGCTGCAGCGTGGCCTCGCCGTTGCGGCGTGCGCGCGCATCGACCAGCAGCCAGGCGGGTGCCGGTTTTCCGGGCCGCGCGGGAGCGCGCAGGCGCTCGACCACGCTGTCCAGTTGCACCAGCACCTCCACCTGCAGTCCATGGTGGGCAGCGATGCGCTCGATGCGTGCCTGCAGCGTTGCATCGGCACTGAACAGCAGCAGCGGTGCCGGCGCGCGCGTCATCGCCGGCAGGTCGCCAGGAACCTTCAGCAGCGGGATCTCGAACCAGAACGTAGCACCCTGGCCGGGCGTGGACTGCACACCAATACGCCCATGCATCAGGTCGATGATGCGCTTGCAGATGGCCAGGCCCAGGCCGGTGCCGCCGTAGATGCGCGTGGTGGATGCGTCGGCCTGGCTGAAAGACTGGAACAGGCGTGCCTGCAGCGCGTCGTCGATGCCGATGCCGGTATCGATGATCTCGAAGCGCAGCTGGTGCTGCGCGGCACCTTCGCCCAGGCGCAGCACGCGCAGCTGCACCTGGCCGCGGGCGGTGAACTTGATCGCATTGGCCAGCAGGTTGCTCAGCACCTGGCGCAGGCGCACCGGGTCGCCGCGCACCGGCAGGCGCACCGATGGATCCAGCTGCAGGCCCAGTGCCAGGCCCTTGGCGTCGGCGGCGCGCTGCATCAGCTGCACCACGCCATCGAGCAGATCGCGCAGGTTGAAGCTGGTGATTTCCAGCTCCAGCGCCTGTGCTTCCAGCCGGGAGTAGTCGAGGATGTCGTCGACGATGCGCAGCAGCTGCTGCGAGCTGGCCGAGGCGGTGGCCAGCATCTGCCGCTGGTCCTCGCCCAGTGGCCCGCGTGCGATCAGCTCCAGCATCGGCAGGATGCCATTGAGCGGGGTGCGGATCTCATGGCTCATCGTGGCCAGGAACTCGCCCTTGGCCAGCACGGCCGCCTCGGCGGCCTGCTTGGCCTGCAGCAGCTGTTGTTCCAGCTGGCCCTGGCGTTCAGTGGTATGGCGTAGCTGGTCCCGTTCAGCGGCCAGCGCGCCGTGCGTGCGCTGCAGCTGCGCCAGCGCACGGTCGCGCGCGCGAAGCCGCAGGCCCAGCACCATCAGCGCGATGGTGGCCGCGGCGAGGGCAACCAGCAGCACGCCCCACAGCGGCACGTCAGAGCACCGCGTTGTGGAAGTCGAAGTTCAGGTCGCTGCCGGCCGACTGCACCATGTTGCCCTGGATGTAGTCGACGCCGCCGACCCACATCGCCGCCGCAGCCTGCGGATCCTCGATCTGCTGGCCGATGATCTGCAGCCCGGCGGCATGGGCCTGATCGATCGCCTTGCGCAGCTCCTCGCGCGTGGCCGGATTGGCATGGCTGCTGGAAAAGCGCGCAGCCATGCGCACGAACGACAGCGGCAGCTGGTTCAGCAGGGCATCGGCCTCGCCGCTGGGTTCGAACTGGCTCAGGCAGAAGCGCACCCCGGCACTGGCCATGCGCTGGCAGAACTGCTGCAGCGGCACGGTGTGGATCAGTGCGTCCGGCAGGCGCACGTCGATCACCAGTGCACTGCCCGGCAGGTCGCGCTGCTGCAGTGATTCCAGCAGCCAGTCGGCGAAGGCGTCGCGCTGCAGGGTGCGCAGCGACTGCGAGACGAACAGGTTCAGTGGCTGCGTCGCGTGGCGGTACAGGTCCAGCAGCCCCAGCGCGTGATCCATCACCTGCTGGTCGAGATCGGCGATGCGGCCTGCGGCTTCCGCTGCCGGGATCACCTGCCCGGCCGCCAGCACGGTGCCGTCGGCCTGGCGAAGGCGCAGCAGCAACTGGTACTGCGCGGTGTTGCCGCCGGCAACAGCGACGATCGGCTGATAGGCCAGTTCCAGCTGTCCTTCCAGCAGCGCCAGGTGTTCCTGTTCGGTGACTGCCTGGCGGTGCACATGGCCGGCCACCCCGGCGCTGAGCAGGCGCGCCTGCAGGGTGGTGCGCTCGACGGCTTCCAACGCACTGTTGGCATCCTCGAAGCCCGGTGACAGCGGTGCATAGCCAACTACGCCGCGCAGGTGCACGGATTCGTCGTCGCGGATCACGAAGGCACGTGCCGACAGCTGCTCGCGCAGGCTGGCAGCGATGCTTTCAAGGGCGTCCTCGTCGGCGCTGCGGGCCAGCAGCAGGAAGCTGTTGTCGTTCAGGCGTGCCAGCAGGTGCGGATGGCCGGCTTCGGCCAGGCGCTGCCCGGCCTGCACCATCAGCCTTTCAAATGCGGCGTAGCCATAGCGTTCGCGCAGGCCCAGCGCGCTGGCCACTTCGATGAAGAACACGCCGCCCTGATCGCGGTGGGCGAGTGCGGTGTTGAGCTGCTGCAGCACGTGGTGGCGCGTCGGCAGGCCGGTTTCCGGATTGCTGGTGGCCGGTGCGCCGGTGGCGCCGGGCAGGGTCGCGGCCTGGGCTCGTGCGCGGCGGATGCGGTTGGCCACCGCTGCGATCAGGTGGCGGGGCCGGATCGGTTTGCTCAGGTAGTCGTCCGCGCCGCTGTCGAGGACTTCGAACTGGCGCTCCGGATCCGGATCACCGCTGAGGAACACGATCGGAAGCAGCTGCAGGCCGGGCTGCTGGCGGATCAGCGCGGTCAGGCGCATGCCGTCCAGGCCGGGCAGGTGAAGATCCATCAGGATCAGGTCGGGGCGGTGCTCCTTGATGGCCTGCAGCGCGGCATCGGCATCGTTGTGGACGATCGCCTGCATGCCGGCGCCGTGCAGCACGCTCTGCGCGAACAGGGCCTGCGCCCGATCGTCTTCAACGATCAGCACGCGGTAGGGCGAGTCCGATGGCGACGGGGCCAGATCGTTGTTGCCGGCGTCGGCCAGTGCGATCGGGCCGGGCAGCGGCGGCGGCGCGCTGTTGGCCGGCGTGGACGCATCGGCCGCGACAGGGGATGGGGTCGCCGCCATCGGTGGGTCCACGGCTGGAGGTGCCGTCTCGGGGGCCCAGCGTTGCCAATGGTCGGCCGGAGGGGTTTCAGCGCGTCCCGGGCGGGCGCCCGCGGGGGATTCGTTTGCGGCCATCGGTGCTCCTGGTGTTCGCGTCCATTATGCGACAAGCCCGGCGCTCAGCCGGTACCGGTGTGCCCTGGCGGTGCTGCCGATGCACCGCGCGCCAGCCAGCGCACGCCCTTCCACAGGGCGCGCCAGACCAGCCACACCAGCAGCGCACCGGCCAGGCTGCAGGCCAGCACCACGATCAGCGCGATCCACGGGTGTGCCAGGGCGAGGGCCAGGCCACCGATCACGACGGTGTCTTCGGCCGCAGAGGCGACCCAGTTGCTGGCCGGTTCCGGCGAGGTGTTGAGCAGGGCGCGGGTACCGGCCTTCAGGCCATGGCTGGCCAGGGCGACGCCGGCACCGGCGGCGAGCGCACCGGTGCCCAGCTGGCCATCCGGCGACAGCGTGGCCGCCGCAAGGAATGCGCCGGCCGGTACGCGCGCGAGCGTCTGCACCAGGTCCCACACCGAATCCACGCCAGGGATCTTGTCGGCGAAGAATTCGGCCACCGCCAGCGCCGCCGAGGTGCCCAGCACCCACCAGGATTCGGTGGCCTGCAGGGCGGGGGGGAGGTCGACCCAGCCAAGCAGCCCGGCCAGGCCGACACCGAACACGGTGAGGTAGACGCGGATACCGGCCAGCCAGGCCAGCAGGATGCCGATCACGAACAGGTGGGCTTCGGTCATGGCGGTGCTCCGGCGACGGAACTGTGCAGGGGGCCACACTATCGACGATGGCGTGCCTGAACGCCACAGACCGTAGCCGGCCACGGCGCAGGAAACCCACCCGTCCTGTCATACACTAGCCCGTCGTTTGCCAAAGGGGCCGTACCGGTGTCGCCCTTGCGATACCCCGGAAACCACCCATGACCAACCGTCCTCCCATGCGCGTGCAGGTCCGCCTGCCCGGCGCGCCGCAACCGCCTGCCGACCGTCGCCGCCTGCTGGTGATCGGCGGCATCTGGCTGCTCAGCCTGGTGCTGGCGGTGCTTGGCGGCTGCTGGATGGCCACCCCGCGCGATGCCCAGGGCCAGCGCCTGCAGGCCGCCGAAAAGCGTGCCGAGGCGCTGCAGGCACAGCTGACCGAGCTGCGCCAGAAGCAGGCCACGCTGGAAGCCTCCGACCGCATCAGCCGTGCCGCCAATACCGAGGTGCAGTCCTCGCTGGCAGAGCGCGATGAGGAAATCGCCGGGCTGCGCGCCGATGTTGCCTTCTATGAGCGGCTGGTCGGCTCGACCAGCCAGCGCAAGGGCCTGAACACCCATTCGATCGAGTTCAGCCCGGAAGCGGCCGGCACCTGGCAGTACACCGCCGTGCTGACCCAGAACCTCAACCGCGGGGCCATCAGCCAGGGGCAGATGCGCTTCACCGTGGAAGGCGTGAAGAACGGCAAGCTGGCCACGATCAGCTGGGATGATCTGCACCAGCGCAGCAAGGTGCCGGGACAGGACTACTCGTTCCGGTACTTCCAGCAGCTCACCGGCAGCGTGATGCTGCCGGCTGACTTCACCCCGCAACGCGTGCGGGTGACATTGGGGAGTGGTACGGGGGGTACCACCCAGGTATTCGACTGGAAACAGGCCGGTGCGCCGGCCAGCAAAGGGGAGTAGGCAGATGTTCGGAAGCAGCAAATCCAACCGTGAAGGCCAGCTGGTGGTGGATGCCCTGATCGGCAACCAGGTGGTGATCCGCGGGGATGTGGAATTCAGTGGTGGCCTGTATGTGGAAGGCCGCATCCACGGCAAGGTGATCGCCGCCGAAGGCGCCAGTGGTGCGACCCTGACGGTTGCCGAGCACGGCGTGATCGAAGGTGAGATCCGGGCCCAGGTGGTGGTCATCAGCGGCCGCCTGGACGGCGATGTACACGCCACCGAGAAGGTCGAGTTGACCCCGAGCGCACGGGTCAATGGCAACGTCCATTACCAGGTGGTGGAGATGAACGCGGGCGCGCAGCTGAACGGCCGCCTGATCCATGCCAGCGCCCCGATGGCAGCCTTGCCGGCTCCGGAAGGCGAAGACGCCCATGATGGCAAGGGCGATACCGCCGCGCGTCGCAAGCTGGCCGAGGCGATGGCTTGAAAGCCGTCGTCGGCACCCCCATGCTGGCAGCATGAGCACGCTAGTCTCCCTGCCCGGCGCCACCCCGGTTGCCGCGCCCGATTACCAATCGCTGGAGCGCCCGCTGAACTTCACTGAGTCGGCGGCCGCCAAGGTCAAATCCCTGATCCAGGAAGAGGGCAACCCCGACCTGGCCCTGCGTGTGTACATCGAGGGAGGCGGCTGTTCGGGCTTCCAGTACGGGTTCGAGTTCGACGAGAACCGTGCCGAGGATGACCTGGCGGTACAGACCAGCGGGGTGACCCTGCTGGTCGACCCGCTGAGCCTGCAGTACCTGATGGGCGCGGAGGTGGATTACACCGAGAGCCTGACCGGTGCCCAGTTCGTGATCCGCAACCCCAACGCAAAGACCACCTGCGGCTGCGGCAGCAGTTTCAGCATGTAACGAGGGCGCGGGGCCTGTGTCCCGCGCGACAAGGTGTGTGGAGCAAGCTCCGCACCCACAGGCGGTTTCCGCAAAGCCTGCGGCTTGCCACCTGCATCGATTGGCGGCACGCTTGGCGGATGCCCAATACTCCTTCGCCGCTTTCCGGTTTCGCCTTCGTTGGCGAACCGTTGGAGCGCGCCGATGCCCTGCGCGAAGATGCTGATGTACTGGCGCGCCTGTGGCCGGGCGCGCGCATCCTCGTCCTCGATCACGATGGCAGCGCCTTCACCGGCGATGACGACCAGCCGCTGGCGCTGACCGGCGCCGACGTCGGCGGTGGCCCGGGCGCCGCAGTTTTCCTGGGGCTGCGCGGTGATCAGGCATGGTTCTCGGTTGAAGCCAGCAATGTCACCGTGAGCGCGCCACGCCGACTCGATCTGCGCCAGGCTGCGTTGTTGTGGCCGATGGCCGATGCCACCGCTTTCAGCTATGCCCGTGGCATGTCCTACTGGCACTCGCGCACCCGCTTCTGCGGCGTATGCGGCGGCGCGGTGGCGTTTGCCCGTGGCGGCTTCGTCGGCCGTTGTGCGCAGTGTTCCACCGAACACTATCCGCGCGTCGATCCGGCGGTGATCGTCGCCGTGGAAAACCAGGGCCGGCTGCTGCTTGGCCGGCAGTCGAACTGGGCCCCGCGCCGTTACTCGGTGCTGGCCGGCTTCGTCGAACCCGGCGAGACCTTCGAGCAGACCGTGGTGCGCGAAGTCCATGAGGAGAGCAAGGTGCGGGTGACCGCCTGCCAGTACCTCGGTTCGCAGCCGTGGCCGTTCCCCGGCGCGCTGATGGTCGGCTTCCGTGCACAGGCGCATGACGACCTGCCGGCCGTGGATGGCGAGCTGGAAGACGCGCGCTGGTTCAGTGCCGACGAGGTCGGCGCCGCGTTGGCGCGCGATGTGGAGGACGACGGCCAGGGCATCCGCCTGTCGCCACCGATCTCGATTTCGCGGGGCCTGATCGAACACTGGTACCGCCAGCAGCGAGGCTGAGTCGGCGTTTCGGCCGGGCCGGTCGTGGCAGCTGTATTGCCGCCACCTGAACACGGCCCGGGTTACAGTCCGGTTCACCCGCGAGGGCACCGCTGCGACAGGTAAGGTAGCGGCGCCGAGCGTTCTGTTTCGTAGGGAGACCTGCCATGTTCACCACTCTGGCCGCCGTGCTGGTGGCGCTGGCCCTGGGCCACGTTGCCCCGGCCGCTGCCGCCTCGATGCGCCGTTTCGACGGCTTCCGGCGCTGGCTGGGCTGGCTGGACGCGCGTGGTGGCAAGGCCTGGCAGGGACCGGCTGGAGTGGCGCTGGCGCTGCTGCCGCCGTTGCTGCTGATGGGGCTGCTGGCGTGGCTGCTGCGCGGAGTGCTGTTCGGCCTGCCGTCGCTGCTGCTGGGTGTGGCCGTGCTGGCCTGGTGCTGGGGGCCGCGTGACCTGGATCGGGATATCGAAGCGATCATTGATGCGGACGACGCCGCGACGCGGCAGGCAGCCGTGCGCAACCTGCAGGCCGCCGGTGGCAGCCTGCGCGAAGACGTGCCGTCGCTGGTCGAGGCGACCGTGCTCAATGCGCTGCGTCGCTGGTTCGCGGTGCTGTTCTGGTTCCTGCTGCTGGGCCCGGCCGGTGCGCTGGGCTACCGCTTGCTGGCGTTGATGGCGGAAAGCCCGATGCGTGCACGCGTGCCGGTGGAGCCGCTGGCGCTGGCGCAGCGCCTGCTGGGCTGGATCGAGTGGCCGGTAGCGCAACTGATGGCGTTCTCGATGGCGCTGGTCGGCAACTTCGATACGGCGTGGAAGGCCTGGCGCCAGGCCCATGGCGAACGCCTGGCCGGCTCCATCGGGTTCCTGGGCGCGGTGGCGCGGGCCAGCGTCAACGCCGAGCTGCGCGAGGACGCGCACGATTACACCGAGGCGGGGCTGTTGCCGGTGTGGCAGCGGCTGCCGGACCTGCGTGATGCGATGAGCCTGGTGTGGCGGATGCTGCTGCTGTGGCTGGCGATCCTCGCGTTGCTGGTGATTGCAGGCTGGGTGACGTAGGTGCTTCGCAGGGCTTGCAGCCCTGCACCTGCAGAAGCAACAGCAACAGCGGCTCTGGGTTGCTGTTGATTGGGCGGGGCGGTGTGGGGCTGCAGGACACGCCGTAAACCCCCAAACCGGCCCAGCCGCTGGCGGCTGTGCGTTCGGGCGCTTGCGAAGCAGTGCTTCGCAAGCAAAGCGCCCTCACCCATGGGGGCTCGATGGCGCCATCCATGGCGCCAACGGTCCTGCGGCCCCACACCGCCCCACCCCCGACAGTTTCGCGGTGACGGTGGGTCAACTGCGACTGCCGGTGGGTGTCGACCTTGGTCGACACGGTAGATCCACGCCATGCGTGGATGCAGAGCGAAGCGATCCGCTTCCGCTTTTGATCTTCTCTTTCTTTTCCGTGGTGGACGCACACGGAAACTGTCCGTGGCCGGGCGGGATGGGTTTGCGGGGGTGTCCGCGGCATGGATGCCGCGGCCAAGCCTTATCTGATGGAAATCTGTCAGCGTAGGTGTCGAGAGCCGGCGTGGGCCGCCGTACGAGCCTGGATCTCGACGATCGCCATGGAGCTTGGTGATCTGGCCCCCCGTCAGCGGACGCCAAGAAGC
>NZ_KV791426.1:0-11869 GCF_001807895.1 Stenotrophomonas sp. HMSC10F07 | reverse complement strand
CGGCGACCGAGCTTACAGGGACGTACTTGCAGCGACCCCTGCGCAGCCTACCCGCCCGGCCAACCCCCTGAGGTCCGCTGTCCGCGACCAACCCAGCCACGAGGGGCCCCGCCGTTGGCTGGAATCCATCATTCCACGACGGAATTGGCGCCCAGGCGCCGCTGGGCCTACCATCGGCGGTCCCCACCCCCACCGCCCCTTCCATGTCCGCTCCCGCTTCCGCCGCACCGCGTCGCTGGTTCGTCGCCGGCGACTTCAACGGCTTCTTCGGCCTGGTCGTCGACAACCTTTCCATCCTCGGCTTCATCGCCATGGCCCTGGTCGGGATCTTCCAGTTCCCCGCCGACGTGGTGTTCGGCCGCATGTTCCCAGGCACGGCCTTCGGCGTGCTGATAGGCAATCTGCTGTACACCCTGATGGCACGCCGGCTGGCCGCGCGCAGCGGCCGTGACGACGTCACCGCCATGCCGCTCGGCCTGGATGCCCCCACCAGCATCGGCATGGCCCTGCTGGTGCTTGGCCCGGCCTTCATCGCGTTCAAGCAGCAGGGCATGGACCCGCACGCGGCGGGCATCGCCACCTGGCAGCTGGGCATGGCGGCGCTGGTCATCATGGGCGTGCTCAAGTTCGTTCTGTCGTTCTTCGGTGAAGCAGTCACCCGTGCGCTGCCGCGTGCCGCGCTGCTGGGTTCCATCGCCGGCATCGCGCTGGTGCTGATGGGCCTGTTGCCGCTACTGGAGACGCTGCGCTCGCCGCTGGTCGGCTTCACCACGCTGGGCCTGCTGCTGTATGTGCTGATCGCCAAGGGCAAGCTGCCGGTGCGAGGCCCGGGCGTGCTGCTGGCCTTCGTGTTCGGCACCGCGCTGTACTACGGCCTGGGCCTGGCCGGGCTGGGCGCCCCCGGCTTCCATGTACCGGAGTGGGTGCCGCCGCAGGTGGTGCTGCCGCTGCCGACACTGGGCTTCCTCGACGGCCTGCCCACCGCGATGACCTACCTGCCGCTGCTGCTGCCGTTCGGCCTGCTGATGGTGGTCGGCGGCATCAATGTTTCTGAAAGCGCGCGTGCGGCCGGCGATGACTACCGCACCCGCGACATCCTGCTGGTGGAAGCGGTGGCTACGCTGGTGGCAGGCGTCTGTGGCGGCGTCGCGCAGACCACGCCGTACATCGGCCAGCCGGCGTACAAGCACATGGGCGCGCGCAGCGGCTATACGCTGCTGACCGGCCTGTTCGTCGGCATCGGCGGCATGCTTGGCATCATCTCCGGGCTGGTGCAGTGGCTGCCGCTGGCGGTGCTGGCACCGATCATCGTGTACGTGGCCATCGACATCACCACCCAGGCCTTCCAGGCCACGCCGCGACACCATACCGGCGCGATGGTGTTCGGTTTCCTGCCGTCGGTGGCCTACCTGCTGGCGATCAAGGCGCCGGGCTGGATCGCGCCGGATCAGCTGCCCCAGCTGCTGACCAAGCTCGACGGCCACGGCTTGCCGGAGCTGGCGGTGATCTTCACCCTCGGCAACGGCTTCATCATCACCTCCATGCTGTGGATTTCGGCGGTGGCGGCGATGGTCGATGGCCGCCTGCGCCGTGCCTGCGGCTTCCTGCTGGTGGCGGCGGTGCTGACCCTGTTCGGCCTGATCCACTCGGTGGATCCGCGCGGCGGCATCTACCTGCCGTGGGAGCTGGAAGGATTGGCGCGCATCATCAGTGTGCAGTTTGCCGGTGCCTACGTGGCCCTGGCGGTGCTGCTGGGCTTGCTGTCGCTGCAGAAGCAGCCGGTGAAGCCGCTGGGTGATTGCACCGATCATTGACCGGTGACGCCGGGCATGGCCCGGCGCTACCGCTTCTTCCACTTCTGGTGCTCTGTAGAGGCGAGCCTGCGCTCGGCTGCTCTGAGCCGAGCATGGCTCGGCTCTACAGGGGCGTGTTGCAAGCGGCGATTGCTTACAGCGCGCTCTGCCGGCCAGCCGCCGGCACTACCGCTCGGCGTCCAGCTCCGGGTAGTGGCGGAAGATGCCATTCGTGTTGAATGCCAGGCGCCTTTCCGAGCCCAGGTAGGCGGCAATGTTGGGTCGTTTCGCCACTCGTTCCTGCAGCGCACGCAGCAGGGGCACGGCGGGCGCCAGTGCCTGCATGCGGCGCGGGAACATGTAGTCCAGTCCGCTCAGCAGCTGGAACAGCGACAGATCCACATAGGAATGCTCGCGCAGTGCATGGCGGCCACCGTTGGCGGCCAGCACCTGCTCGAAATAGCCGAGGAACTTGGGCAGGCGCTCGCGGCGCAGTGACGCGGCCCGTGCCTTGGCTTCGGTCTTCTGCTCTTCGTAGTATTTTGATGCGGCGATCGGATGGTGGGTGTCGTGCACCTCGGCCACCAGGTCGGCGATGGTCAGCTGCAGTTGCAACGCCTGCATCCGCCGCGATGCGGCCTGCGGCACCAGATCCAGCGTCGGGCCGAGGAAGTCCAGGATGGCGGCGACCTGCGCAATGACCTGGCGACCGGCCTTCAGGAACGGCGGCGCGAAGGGCTGTGCCCCGTCACTGCTGCCATCGAGAAACGGTTGCATCACCGCATCACCGTGCACCCGCGCCATGTCGATGTAGTCGGCGCCGGCATCTTCCAGCGCCAGGCGCACGAACTCGCCACGGCCCTGGATACCGGTCCAGTAGTACAGCGCATACTGCATGGCAGTGTCTCCGCAGGATGAGGCCCACAGCCTCGCGCGCGGCACGCAAAGCAGGCGTGAGCGCGGCTTTGGCGTGGGCCGAAGCCGAACGGCAGCGGAACAGGCAGGGAACCGGCTGGAACCGGTGGGGTCACACCTTCTCCATGCGTGTGAAACGAGGTGCTGCATCATGCAGAGTGGAAAGGCGGTATGGCCCTGGGTGCTGGGTGTGGTGGTGATCGGCGGCGCGAGCGGTTGGTTGTTCCGCGATCAGCTGAGGCACCTGGCAGACGGTGTTTCGGTGCCGGTGCACTCAACCCCCGCCAGCACCAGCGCACCGCCGCAACCGCAGGCGGCCGCGGACCCCGCGCCAGCACCGTCGCCGATCAGCCATCCGCTGGACACCGAGGCCGCCGCTGACCCGGCGCTGCCCAAGTTGGCCGACAGTGATGCGGCTGCCTGGGGCGCATTGAGCCAGCTGTTCCAGGGCGAGGGCCCGATGACCCTGCTGCTGCGCGATCACCTGATCCAGCGTCTGGTCACCCAGGTCGACAACCTGGACAAACCAAGCGTGCCGCCGACGGCGCTGGCCGCACGGCCGCTGCCGGGCAACCTGCAGGTCGAGCCTGGCGAGGGCGGGGAGCGCATCGCGGCAAGCAACTCGGCGCGTTACGCGCCCTATGTGCAGGCCTTCACTGCGCTGGATCCAGCGGCAACGGCTACGGCGTACAAGCGCTTCTATCCGTTGATCCAGCAGGCCTACGTCGACCTGGGCCGGCCCGAGGGCTACTTCAACGACCGTCTGGTGGCGGTGATCGACCATCTGCTGGAGACCCCGGAACTGGTGCAGGCGCCATTGGTGCAGCGTGATGAGCGCGGTCGCTACCGCTTCGTCGATTCCACCCTGCAGTCGCGCTCGATCGGGCAGAAGGCGCTGCTGCGCATGGACGCCGCGCAGGCGCGGGCGGTCAAGCAGCAGTTGCGGGCGCTCCGCTCTGCGATCACCCGCTAAACCGGTCCACTGCGCCAAACTGATCGGGATCAACGCGCCGACCACACCCGTTCCGGCATGCTGGCCGCAGGCTGACTGGCCTCGGGGTGCAGTCGCAGCCACCCTTGAAACGGGGTGGGGCAACCGCATCTTCCCAGCATCGCCGGCGCGGGCCGGCCCTGATGACCGATGAGGATTCGCAATGCGGATGGACAAGCTCACCTCGCGTTTCCAGCAGGCGCTGGCAGACGCACAGTCGCTGGCCGTGGGCCGCGACAACAGCATCATCGAACCGGTTCACCTGTTCAGCGCGTTGCTGGACCAGCAGGGCGGCAGCACGCGCCCGCTGCTGGCCCAGGCCGGGGTGAACGTGCCGGTGCTGCGCGAGCGCCTGACCGAGGCGCTGGATGCACTGCCGAAGGTGTCCGGCCAGGCCGGCAACGTCTCGATGGGCAATGACCTGGGGCGCCTGCTGAACCAGACCGACAAGCTGGCCCAGCAGCACGGCGATGCCTTCATTGCCAGCGAGTGGTTCGTGCTCGCGGCGCTGGAAGACGGCGGCACGCTGGGCATGGCGCTGCGCGCCGCCGGTGCCGACAAGACCCGCCTGCAGGCTGCGATCGACAAGCTGCGTGGCGGCGAGAACGTGCAGTCGGAGAATGCCGAGGAACAGCGGCAAGCGCTGGAGAAGTACACCATCGACCTGACCGCGCGTGCCGAGAGCGGCAAGCTCGATCCGGTGATCGGCCGTGACGAGGAAATCCGTCGCACGATCCAGGTGCTGCAGCGCCGGACCAAGAACAACCCGGTGCTGATCGGCGAACCCGGCGTGGGCAAGACCGCGATCGTGGAAGGGCTCGCCCAGCGCATCATCAATGACGAAGTGCCCGAAGGCCTGCGCGGCAAGCGCGTGCTGTCGCTGGACATGGGCGCGCTGATCGCCGGCGCCAAGTTTCGCGGTGAATTCGAGGAGCGCCTGAAGGGCGTGCTCAACGACCTGGCCAAGAACGAAGGACAGATCATCCTGTTCATCGACGAGCTGCACACCATGGTCGGCGCCGGCAAGGCTGATGGCGCGATGGATGCCGGCAACATGCTGAAGCCCGCCCTGGCGCGTGGCGAGCTGCACTGCATCGGCGCGACCACGCTGGATGAGTACCGCAAATACATCGAGAAGGACGCCGCGCTGGAGCGCCGCTTCCAGAAGGTGTTCGTCGGCGAACCCACGGTGGAGGACACCATCGCGATCCTGCGCGGGCTGAAGGAAAAGTACGCCGTGCACCACGGTGTGGAAATCACCGACCCGGCCATCGTGGCTGCCGCCACGCTGTCCAACCGCTACATCACCGACCGCCAGCTGCCGGACAAGGCCATCGACCTGATGGACGAAGCCGCCTCGCGACTGCGCATGGAGATCGATTCCAAGCCGGAGGAGCTGGATCGCCTGGAACGCCGGGTAATCCAGCTGAAGATCCAGCGCGAGATGCTGAAGAAGGAAAAGGACGAAGCCTCGCGGCAGCGCCTGGCCGATCTCGAAAAGGACATCGATGCGCTGGAGCGCGAGTTCTCCGATCTCAATGAAATCTGGAAGTCGGAGAAGGCGGCGCTGCAGGGCGCCACCAAGATCAAGGAACAGGTCGAGCAGGCCAAGCTGGAGCTGGAAGCTGCGCAGCGCCGCCAGGATTTCGCCAAGATGAGCGAAATCCAGTACGGCCTGTTGCCGCAACTGGAAAAGCAGCTGGCCGCCGCGCAGGAAGCCGAGCACAAGGACTTCAAGCTGGTACAGGACCGCGTGACCGATGAGGAGATCGCCGAGGTCGTTTCGCGCTGGACCGGCATCCCGGTCAACAAGATGCTCGAAGGCGAGCGCGACAAGCTGCTGCGCATGGAAGAAGTGCTGCACAACCGTGTGGTCGGCCAGGAAGAGGCGATCAAGGTCGTCTCCGATGCGGTACGCCGCTCGCGTGCCGGCCTGTCCGATCCGAATCGTCCGGCCGGCTCGTTCCTGTTCCTCGGCCCGACCGGCGTCGGCAAGACCGAGCTGTGCAAGTCGCTGGCCGAGTTCCTGTTCGACAGTGCCGACGCGATGATCCGCATCGACATGAGCGAGTTCATGGAAAAGCACAGCGTCGCCCGCCTGATCGGTGCGCCCCCGGGCTACGTCGGCTACGAGGAAGGCGGTTACCTGACCGAGGCCGTGCGTCGTCGCCCGTATTCGCTGATCCTGCTCGATGAGGTGGAGAAGGCGCATCCGGATGTGTTCAACATCCTGCTGCAGGTGCTGGACGATGGCCGCCTGACCGACGGCCAGGGCCGCACGGTGGACTTCCGCAACACCGTCATCGTGATGACCTCGAACCTGGGCTCGCATCAGATCCAGGACATGAGCAGCGACGACAGCCCGGAGGCCTACACGCAGATGAAGGCAGCAGTGATGGGCGTGGTGCAGGCGCACTTCCGTCCGGAGTTCATCAACCGCCTGGACGACATCGTCGTGTTCCACCCGCTGGACAAGCAGCAGATCAAGCAGATCGCACGCATCCAGATGCGCGGGCTGGAGAAGCGCCTGGCCGAGCGCGGTTTGAAGCTGGCGGTCTCCGATGCGGCATTCGATCTGCTCGGCAACGTCGGCTTCGACCCGGTGTATGGCGCGCGCCCGCTGAAGCGCGCGATCCAGTCGCAGCTGGAGAATCCGCTGGCGCAGCAGATCCTGTCCGGTGCCTTCGTCAACGGTGACACCATCGAAGTCGGCAACGACGGGGGACGCCTGGTCTTCGCCAAGGCTTGAACCGGTGGCGCGCCTGCCCTGGCTGGCGCGCCACCAAAGCCCTGGCAAGGCACAATGATCCCGTTTCACTTTCGCAAGGACGAGGAGAACCGCATGGACGTTACCCGAAGGGTTTCACTCTGCATGGCGCTGGCGCTCGCTGCTGTTGCTGGACACGCTGCAGCCGTCGAACAGGTCCAGCTGCCGCCGATGAAGGGTTACCAGCAGGCCCACCAGAGCACCGACGCACAAGGCAACCGCATCACCGAGTACGTGCCGCAGGGCCAGACCGTGCAGGACTGGACCGACATGGTCACTGTCAATGATGCGCCGAACAGTGGCCATGTGAGTCCGCGCGAGTTCCTCGGCATCATCGAGGCGGGGTGGCGCATGGCCTGTCCGGCAGCGCAGAGCCACTGGATCCGCGAAGGCGAGGAGGGCGGACGGCCATTCGCGCTGCTGATGCTCAGTTGCCCGCTGAACCCCGGCACCGGCAAACCGGAGTTCACCTGGATCAAGGGCATGCAGGGCAGGCAGGGCTTCCACACCGTGCAGAAGTCGTTCCGCGCCGAGCCGGAGAAGGACGACGTCGTGCAGTGGATCGGCTGGCTGCGCGAGGTCGGCTTGTGCGGCAGCGGCGCTGCACAAGCCTGCCACTGATCGCAGCGAAAGAGGGCGCCCCGCGGCGCCCTTCATGCATCAGAAGCGGTGCGTATAGCCGCTCATCACGCCGAACTGGTTGGCCTTCTGCACGATCGGGCTGTCGGCGGCATCGCCGAGCAGGCGCGTGCCTTCGGCCGAGATGTACCAGTTGCCATTACGGCCCGCGCGGTGGCTCCACTTCAGGCCGACACCGGCGCTGACCAGGCCCGCCTTCGGTTTGTGCTCGGCAAAGCCGGTGCGCGCGGCCTGTTCCGGACTGACGCCGTACCAGGTCTGCATGTAGCCACGGTTGCCGTAGTCGGTGGAGACGCTGCCGCTGACCACGCCACCGGCCAGGTCGAACAGCGGCATGCTCAGGTTCAGGTGGATCTGCTGGGTAGCCAGTCCGTTCTCAGCCTTGTCCTCGTCCTTGCGGGTGAACTGCCAGGAGCCGCTCAGCACGGCCTCCCCCAGCGTATATCCAGCCGAGACACCGACCAGGGGACGGGTATCGATATCGCCCATGCCGCGCAGGAAGTCCGAACCGCCGAGCAGCGAATCCTTGTCCCTGCGGATGCCGCTGGCACCGACATAGGCACGCACGCGGGTGTGCTCGCCGAGGGTCGTGCCCCAGCCGATGCCACTGGTGCCCAGAAACCAGCCCCCCGGCGAGGTGACATCGAAGGACAGCGAAGGCGTCGCACGGTACTCCTCGCTGCCGCTGTAGCGCGGCGCCACGCCACCGCCGGCGGCGAGCTCGAAGGTCCAGTGGTCATCCTTGGCGTGGGCGATCGGGGCGGCGAACAGCGGCAACAGGGCCAGGTGGAGCAGGGCGGGGGAACGGCGAAGCTGGGACATGGAAACTCTCGGCAATGGGAGGAAAGCAGCGCGCGCATCCGGCGAGTGCTGCAGGGTCGCTAGCGTGGCGATACGCCGGCGACTGATCCGTCCGCAGTTGTGCGGGAGTTGTAATCAACTGTAATTGCGCCCGTGGGCGTTCAGCTGGCAGCCAGTGGCCAGTGCATTTCCAGGCGTGCGCCGCCGAGGGCGGCGCGACCGATGCGCAGTTCGCCGTGGTGGCGTGCGGCAATGCGGCCGACGATCGCCAGGCCCAGGCCGAAGCCGCCGGTGTCGCGGCTGCGGCTGTCATCCAGGCGGGTGAACGGGCGGACCACCTTTTCGCGGTCAGCCTCGGCGATGCCGGGGCCGTCGTCGTCCACGCGCAGGCAGGCGCGCCCGCCCACACTCACCAGCGACACGTCCACCTGCGAGCGCGCGTGGCGCAGGGCATTGCCGACCAGATTGCTCAGCGCCAGCTGCAGCAGGCGCGGTTCCGCTTCCAGCCGAGGCAGGGCGCTGGGCTGCACGCACAGCACCAGGCCGGCACGTTCGGCATCGCGGCGGGCATCGGCCAGGCAGGCCTGCAGCCAGTCGTTGGCTTCGATCGGCTGCATCGGTTCGCCCTCGCTGGGATGCTCCAGCCGTTCGTAGGCCAGCAGTTCGCTGACCAGCCGGTTGAGCTCGGCCAGGTCGCCATGCAGGCCCTGCGCCAGTCGTTCGCGGCGCTCGCGGTCATCGCTGTCCTGCATCAGGTCCAGGCCGAAGGCCACGCGCGCGATCGGCGTACGCAGTTCGTGGGAGATCGCATGGGTCAGGTCGCGCTGGCGCTGTACCAGTTCGGCCACGCGCGCGGCCATGCGGTTGGAATGGTCGACGATGACCCGGATCTGCGAGCGTGGCGAGACCTGCGCGCGTGCCTGCAGATCGCCGGCGCCGATGCGGTCGGCATGCACGCGCAGGGCATCCAGATCGCGCCAGAGCAGGCGTACCCAGGCGTACAGGCTGGCGCCGACCAGCAGCAGAATGCTGAGGTAGGCCGCGATGGTCATGTACGTGGTCATCTGCACCGCGCCAGGCACGCGCAGGTGCAACCAGCGACCATCGATGCCTTCGATGGGCAGCAGGACCTGCTGGTACTGATCGCGCACGATGAAGCCATCGGCCTGCACGGCTGCCTGTTCCTGCGGGGTCAGCGCGGGAGGCTTGTCGAGCAGGGTCAATGCGATGCCATAGTGCGGTTGCCACTGCTGCAGGCGCTCACGCTGCTGGCTACCGTCCAGGCCGGCCAGGCCGCTGCGCAGGGCGTACACCTGCCCGCGCACCTGCTGGACGAAAACGCGATCCTGCACGGGCGTATAGATGCTGTCGAGCACCCGGTTGAGAAAGAACACCGAGGCCAGGAAACAGGCGCCGGTGATGAACCACAGCCACAGGAACAGCCGCTTCATGCCGTCCAGGCCGACGGATTGAACTGGTAGCCGCGGCCCCACACGGTCTTGATCCGCCGCGGCTCGCGCGCATCGTCGCCGAGTTTGCGACGCAGCTTGCCGATGCAGACGTCAACGCTGCGGTCCAGGCCGTCGAAACCGATACCGCGCACCGCCTGCAGGATCTGGTCACGGGACAGGATCTGCCCCGGCTGGCTGGCCAGCAGCCACAGGATCTCGAATTCGGTGGTGCCCACGTCCACCGTGGCACCGTGCAGGTGTACCTCACGCTGCATGCGGTCGATCAGCAGTTCACCGTGCATCAGCCGGCTGGGCGTGCCGGTGTTGCTGCTGCCGTGGCGGCGGCGCAGCAGGGCGCGCAGGCGGGCCAGAAGCAGGCGTGGTTCGATGGGCTTGTGCACATAGTCGTCGGCGCCCGATTCCAGGCCCAGCACCTGTTCGATGTCGTCCTCGCAGGCGGTCAGCATCAGGATCGGCACATCGGAGAAGCTGCGGATCTGGCGGCACACGTCGATGCCGCCCAGGCCGGGCAGCATCAGGTCCAGCACCACCAGTTCCGGCGCGTGCTGGCGGCAGGCGGCGCCGGCCAGGTCGCCGCGTGCGATGTGCTGCACGGCGAAGCCATGCTGGTGGAGGTAGTCGCTCACCAGTTCGGCCAGGCGACGGTCGTCCTCTACCAGCATGACCGACGTAGGCGAACTGCTGGTGGTGGGATGCCAGGGCGATGGCTGCATGGGTGGGGCCTCCGTGCCCGGGCAGCAGCGCCCGGCGGCGCAGCCTAGCAGCGCCCCATGACGACTGCCTGAATCGCGGCCAACCTGATAACCGCCGGTACGGGCGTCATCGCCAGTGGCTTTCAGTGGCGGGCGCGGGCTGGCCTATGGTGGCGGTTTCCCCGGATGGAGCCTGGTGCAATGAGCGAACCGCAGTGGCAACTGGAAACCCTGGCCGTGCACGGCGGCTACCGTCCCGACCCGACCACCCGCGCGGTGGCGGTGCCGATCTACCAGACCGTGGCGTATGCCTTCGATGACACCCAGCACGGCGCCGATCTGTTCGACCTGAAGGTGCCCGGCAATATCTACACCCGCATCATGAACCCTACCACCGACGTGCTGGAGCAACGCCTGGCCGCACTGGAAGGTGGCATCGGTGCGCTGGCGCTGGCCTCGGGGCAGGCCGCGATCACCTATGCCCTCCAGACCATCGCCGAGGCCGGTGACAACATCGTCGCCTCCAGCGCGCTGTATGGCGGCAGCCTCAACCTGCTGGCACACACGCTGCCGCAGTATGCCATCCAGGCGCGCTTCGCCGACCCGGCCGATCCTTCTGCGTTCGCCGCGCTGATCGACGAGCGCACCAAGGCGGTGTTCGTCGAATCGATCGGCAACCCGCGCGGCAACGTCACCGACATCGCCGCCATTGCCGAGGTCGCGCATGCCGCGGGTGTGCCGCTGATCGTCGACAACACCGTGGCCACGCCGTTCCTGCTGCGCCCGTTCGAGCACGGTGCCGACATCGTCGTGCACTCGCTGACCAAGTACCTGGGTGGCCACGGCAACAGCCTCGGCGGTGCAATCATCGACTCCGGCCGCTTCGACTGGGCGGCGCAGCCGAAGCGTTTCGCCCGCCTCAACCAACCCGACCCCAGTTACCACGGCGTGGTCTATACCGAAGCACTGGGGCCGGCGGCCTACATCGGCCGCGCGCGGGTGGTCCCGCTGCGCAATACCGGTGCCGCGTTGTCGCCGTTCAATGCGTTCCTGATCCTGCAGGGCATCGAGACCCTGGCCCTGCGCATGGAGCGCATCAACGCCAATGCACTGGCCGTCGCGCAGTTCCTGAAGGCGCACGACAAGGTCGCCTGGGTGCGTTACGCGGGATTGGCCGACGATCCCGAGCATGCCGCCGCGCAGCGCTATCTGGGTGGGCACGGCTCGGGCGTACTGACCTTCGGCCTGCCCGGCGGCCGTGAAGCCGGCGCGCGCTTCCTCGATGCCCTGAAGCTGTTCACCCGCCTGGTCAACCTGGGTGATGCGAAGTCACTGGCCACCCATCCGGCCTCGACCACCCATCGCCAGCTGGATGCCGCGGAGCTGGCCAAGGCCGGCGTCAGTGAGGACACCGTGCGGCTGTCGATCGGCATTGAACACATCGGCGACCTGCGCGCCGACCTGGAGCAGGCCCTGGCCGCCGCCTGATAGCCACGCGCTTGGTCGTCATCGCCACAGGCGATCACCGCCGGCCACGCGATGCGCTAGGGTGGAACTGCCTCTCCAAGGCGTGGCACTGTGGCGATCCAGATCCCCGGTCGATGCGGGTCGACCGGGGATTTTTTTGTTTCCGGGGTCAGATCCGTTTTCCTGTGGAAAACGGATCTGACCCCATGTGCCAACGGTCGGCATCAATCCTGGTAGATCCACGCCATGCGTGGATGGATCACCATCGGAATCGAACATTCCGACAGTTCATCAAACAGCATCCACGCATGGCGTGGATCTACTGCAGATCG
>NZ_KV791425.1:18960-20690 GCF_001807895.1 Stenotrophomonas sp. HMSC10F07 | reverse complement strand
CCGAGCTTACATGGACGTACTTGCAGCGTCCCCCTCAACCGGACCCAGCCCGCCAACCCACGGAATGCCCGCCTTTGACGTTGACGTTGCTTCGGCAGGTGCAGGGCGCAGCCCTGCAAAGGAAGACCCCCTCAGCCGTCGCCCTGGATGCCGCCGGGGGCCTGCGCCGGGTCGCGCCAGCGGCGCACCGTGCGCTGGAAGAACAGGTTGTTCGGCAGCTGCAGCACCGTACCCTCATGGCCGTCGCCGGTTTCCTGCAGCGTGGTGTAGATCAGGTTCACGTCGATCACCCGCCCCTTCAGGCCCGGCTTCTCGCCGTTCTCCAGCACTTCGATGTAGTCATGCAGGCGGAACGGGCGAGTGGTGAAGATCAGCAACGTGCAGAAGATGTTGGACAGCACGCTCCAGGCCGCGAAGAAGGCCACTGCGCCCACGGCGGCGAAGCCGGTGAACGCGGTCCACAGCACTGAAGGCTTCGCGCCGAGCAGGCTGAGGATATACAGCAGGGCGCTGAAATAGACCACGAAACTGGTGATCCGGCGCGCGCCCATCACCATTTCAGGTGGCAGCGTGTAGTGCTCGGCAAAGCGCCGGATCAGGCGACGGGCCAGTACCCGCAGCAGCCAGGCGACCAGCAGCACCAGCACGATCTGCAGGGCCACGCCCGCGTAGTTCAGCCATGGGTGGCTCCAGGCCGGCAGGTGATCCTTCAGCGACAACATCATGGGGGCGAAAACAGGTGGCGGGAACGGCCTCGATGTTACCCGGCGCGTGCCGGGGTTTCGACCATCGGCGACCACGCCAGGCAGACCAGCTCCTGTCGATGCTGCTGCAGGCAGGCGCGGCCGTTGTCGGGGCACAACCGCAAGGACAGGCCCGATGCCTGCAGCACGACGCAAGCGACGATTACCAGCAGGGCGGCGCAGGACGGGCTGGACATGGCGGAACTCCCTGGAGGTATTTTCTCGAATGACCTTCCATGGATGCAGCCGTCGTCGAAAAGGTTGCATGGCCTTGATCGGCGATCGGCTCTAAACCTTTTTCCGGGTCGCCGCATCCAAGCGATATGCTCGACACCACCATGCCAGCGCCGCCTGCCGCCCACGACCCTGTCGACGAACCCGCCCTGGTGCGGGCGGCCGCCGCCGGTGACACTGCGGCCTACGAACTGCTGTACCGGCGCCATGCGCCGCGCGTGTTCGCCGTACTGTGGCGCCTGTGCGGGGGCCAGCAGGCGCGTGCCGAGGATGCCCTGCAGGAAGCGTTCCTGCAGGCATGGAAGGCGCTGCCGGGGTTCCGGTTCGAAAGCAGCCTGTCGACCTGGTTGCACCGGTTGGGCGTCAACGCTGCACTGATGGAACTGCGCGGGCGCGCCGCCGGGCAGGACCACGACAGTCTGGAGGAGGTCGACGGCGGCCTGCAGGAGCTGGCGGTGCACGACCGTTGCGCCGGTACCGAGCGCGACCTGGAGCGCGCACTCGCGACGCTGCCTCCGAGGGCGCGTGCGGTACTGGTACTGCACGACATCGAAGGCTGGAAGCACCAGGAAATCGCCGAGCAGCTGCAGATGGCCGTCGGCAGTTCAAAGGCACAGCTGCATCGTGCGCGCGGCCTGCTGCGCGCACGGCTGGGAGACATGACATGAGTACACACGAACACGATTCCGATCACGATCTGCTGGCCCGGCTGCGCGCGTTGCCCAGCGAGCGAGATGTTCCCGCCGATGGCTG
>NZ_KV791425.1:0-18940 GCF_001807895.1 Stenotrophomonas sp. HMSC10F07 | reverse complement strand
CCCCGCCGATGGCTGGGCGCGCCTGTCGGCGCAGCTGCCGCCGCGCGAGCCGCAGGCGGCGCCTGTGCCGGCCGACAACGTGGTGGCGCTGCCAGCGCGTTCGCGGCGCCGCTGGTGGTTGCCGGCCGGCGCTGTCCTGGCTGCCAGCCTGGCGATCTACGCCGTGACCCCTTGGCGGCATGTGCAGCCGGATATACCGGTGCCGTCCACGCTGCAGTTGCAGGCTGCGGCGATGACCGAGCAGTACCGGCAGGCGGTGGCCGCGCTGCCCGCAGGCCGGGCACCGGAATGGCAGCCGGCGCTGCACGAACTGGATGAAAGCGCGGCACAGATCCAGGCCGCGCTGGCGCAGGACCCACGTGCGCCTCACCTGCTTGGCCAGCTCAAGCGCACCTATGCGCTGCGGCTGGAACTGACCCGGCAGGCGGCCTATGCCGCTGAGTCCGGCCTGACGACCTGAGGAGACCCCCGATGACACGAACCCTGATGACCTGCTGCGCCGCGCTGTTGCTGCTGCCCGCGGTGGCCCTGGCTGACACCCGGATCGACGAACGCCACAACCTGGCCGCCGGCGGCCGCATCGAACTGAGCAACGTGGCCGGCAAGGTGACCGTGCGTGGCTGGGACCGCAACGACGTGCAGCTCACTGGTACGCTCAGTGATGGCCTGCAGCTGCGCCAGGAAAAGAGTGCCAACCGCGTCCGCTGGGAGATCGAATATCCGCGTCGCAGCAACAACGGCGGCGCAACGCTGGTGCTGAACGTGCCGCGCTCGGTAGAGCTGCTGCTGAGCACGGTCAGTGCCAACCAGGACATCAGCGGCATCGATGTGCGTCGCCTGCAGGCCGACACGGTCAGCGGCAGCCTGAGCGCCTCCGGTCGCAGCGGCGACAGCAAGCTCAATACGGTCAGTGGCGGTGTCAGCGCGCGCCTGCAGACCCCGAAGCTGGATGTGAACACGGTCAGCGGCCGGATCGAAGCCGGTGGCGGCGTGTCCGGTGACATCGGTGCACAGACGGTATCCGGCCGGGTCGAGGTCGATGCCGGGCGGGTGCAGCGGTTGGCGGTGGAAACCGTATCGGGCAGCATCGATCTGTCGGCGGCCGGGCTGGCGCCGGGGGGCCGGATCAATGTCGAATCGGTGAGTGCGTCGGTCAACCTGCGCCTGCCACGCGCGGTTTCGGCGCAGCTGTCGGTGAACAGCTTCAGCGGGTCGATCAACAGCGATGCCGGCCAGGTGGAGCGGCCGCGCTACGGCCCGGGCAGCCATCTTGATACGCGGCTGGGCAGCGGCGACGGTGATATCCGCATCCAGTCGCATTCGGGCAGTGTTCGGGTAAGCCTGGATCGCTGAGCGCGATCCGGCAGGCCGCGGCGGCAGCGCCGCCGCGGTCGGTACGGGGTCAGCTGGCTTTCTTCAGCGCCCAGGTGGTGCCGAGGACTTCGATCTTGCCACCGGCCTTGCGGAACGCTGCCAGGTCCGAAGCGATCGAATCGCTGCTGACCACGGTGCTGGCGGCCGCGCCCTTGCGTTCGCTGCGGATGCTGTTGCTGGCCTTCGCGGGGGTCTTTGCCTTGCGGGGCATGGTTGCTCCTGTCAGGTGGAAGGGGAGGAAAGCGCCCAGGCATCGGCCTGGCGCAGGTAGTCCTGCCGCTCACGGCGGCAGTCACTGCCGCCCATCGAGAACTGGCGGCAGATCGCCGGGCGCTGCGAATAGATCGTGCAGCGCAGGTGATAGGGATCGATCGCCGCACACCAGCCTTCCTCGTTGCGCGCCATCACGGCACGGCCGTGGGTGTCGCGTGACAGGAACTGGCCGGGCACGTGGTCGCCGGGCTGCAGCAACACGGGCAGCCGGCAACAGACCGCGTCACAACGGCGGCAGTCGATGGGTGCATGTGCTGCGTCAGGTTGTAAGGCCTCAGGGGCCTGGCGGGTGCCCAAAGCGGGTCTCGATGGCGGCTCCGGTGGTACGCGGACCATGAACGAGCCAGGAAGGCATGGCCGCTAGGCCCGCAGGGCGGGCCAGGCTGCACCGTGGACACACACCGGCGTGGCCGGTGGAAGGTGCAGCAGGGTTATAGCCGACCAAGAGTAACTTGGATCGCGTAACGTTTTGTTAATCCTGCCTTGCTGCCGCCAAAGCAAGGCCCTGGACCACGCCCAGCGAGGGCTCGCCGTGGACCATGCGGGCGCCCGGGAAGGCCTCCGCAACGGCCTGGCGCAGATACCCGGCGCGGGACATGCCGCCGGTCAGGAACACCGCGTCCGGGTCGCCGCCGATGTCGCCGCGGACCTGGGCCAGCAGCTCCCGGAGCTGCTCCAGATAACCATGCGCGGCTGCGGCCAGGCCGTCGGCGCTGCTGTCGGCATGCAGGTCGCGGGCGATGTAGTCCAGCGTGCTGCGATGTTCGCTGGCGGCGCTGAGGGCGATCTTGGCGCGCTCGACGTCGCGGTACAGGCGGGCGGTATTGCCGGTGTCCTGCAGGGCCTGCAGGCGCGCGCCCCACGGATTGTCGACATGGTCATACTTGTGCTGGCGGAAGTCGCGCTGGCGGGTCATGTCCTGCACGGTGGCCGCTTCCACATAGTGGTGGGCGGGCACGCGGGTGATGCCGCGGCCGAACAGCGGCATGTAGCTGGACAGGCTCAGCGCCAGGTCGATGTCGGTACCGCCGCGGGCGATGCCCCAGGCGCGGTGGATGCGCGGGGCGTCGTCGCCGCCGACTTCGGCGTGGGCGATATCGGTGGTACCGCCGCCGATGTCGACGATCACGGCCTGGTGCCGTTCGCGGCTTTCGGCGTGATAGTGCATGGCCGCCGCGGCCGGTTCCTCGAGGAAATCGATCTGGTCGAAACCGGCCTGGCTGGCGGCTTCGCGCAGGATGTCCAGCGCCTGGTCATTGCCGGCCGCACCGATCGAGCTGCGGAACTGCACCGGACGCCCAAGCAGGGCCGCTCGCAGCGGCTGGCCGAGCTGGGCGCTGGCGGCCAGGCGGATGTGTTCGAGGATGTGCGCGGCGATGCCGGTGATGGTCTGCTTGGCGCGCGGGTGCAGGTTGTAGCCGAGCATCGATTTCGGGCTCTGCACCAGGTTGCCTTCGTGTTCCTCGAAATAGGCTTCCAGCGCTTCGTCACCGTAGACCGCATTCTGCAGCAGGTCGCTGGCACTGCGTTCCTTGCCGGCACGGGCTTCCATCCATTCCCGGCGCAGCGCGCGCAGGGCTTCGCGGCGCAGCGCCTGCGGCGTGCGTTGCTGGCCGGCGGCGCGCGCCGCACGCGCAGCGCTGTCGATCATCTGCTGCAGCTGGTGCTCCTGGCCGTCATCGAGCTGGAAGTCATCCGGGTCGGGCACCACGCCGGGGAAGTACACGCTGGTACGGAACTGCTCGGCGTCGCCGAAGCGGATCGGCAGCAGTTTTCCTTCATGCACGATGGCGGCGGCGGAGTTGCTGGTACCGAAGTCGATGCCGAGGCGCATGGGGAGTTCCGGGGGCGATCAGGGGCCGCGCACTCTGCTGCAGTTCGCCGCTGACTGCAAGGTCCCGCGGTTTCCTGTTCCGGGCCGGGTCAAGGAGGTCGCGGCGTACTGCCCGGAAATTGCCGGGGGAGCCGGGCGGTTACAATGGCAGCTGTTGATTCACTTTGAGGTACTTGCTGATGTCTTCTGCCCCTGCCTGCCCGCAGTGCACCCTGGAAAACACCTACGCCGATGGCGCGCTGTGGATCTGCGCCGACTGCGGCTTCGAATGGACCGCCGAGGAAAGTGCCGGTTCGACCCTGGTCGTGCGTGACAGCAACGGCAATACCCTGCAGGCCGGTGACACCGTCACCGTGATCAAGGACCTGAAGGTGAAGGGCTCCTCGATCCCGCTCAAGCAGGGCACTGTGATCCGCAACATCCGCCTGGTCGAGGACGATGCCGAGCACATCGAAGGCAATTCGGACAAGATCAAGGGCCTGGTCCTGAAGACCTGCTTCCTCAAGAAGGCCTGACCGGCCTTCAGCGCCGGGCCTGCTGCTGTGCGCGCCAGCGGGCCAGGCTGTCCAGCTTGGCCTGGTAGCGCGCCTGCTGCGCCGCCCCGCCCAGTTCCTGTGCACGCAGCAGCTCACGATCGGCGTGCTTGAGCTGGCCCGCCAGGAAATAGACCCGCGCCAGCCCGAAGTGGAACTGGTGCGCGGTGTCGTACAGGCGCACGGCCTGCCGGTAATAGCGGATCGCCTGCTGCAGTTGCCCGGCGCGTTCGGCCTCGGCACCGAGCATGTACTGCGCGAACGGGTCTTCGCGCTGCACCGATTGCAACCGCTGCTCCAGCGCCTGGGCCTGCGCAATCATGCCGAGCTTGCGGTAGAGGGCGCTGGCGTTGGTGAGTGCAGCATCCTGCCAGCCGTCCAGTCGCAGCGCCCTTTCCAGAGCCCGGCGTGCAGCGGCGGTATCGCCCGTGCGGTTTTCCAGCACGCCCAGGTTGTTCCAGGTGGCAGCGAAGCTGCCGTCCTGCGCCAGCGCGGTATCGAAGAAGGTACGTGCGCCCGCCAGGTCGCCGCTGGCCATGCGTTCGGCACCGCGATTGTTGTAGAAGTGCGCCAACGCCCGCGCCTGGCTGATCGGCAGCGGCCCGCGGCGGTCGTACAGCACATTGCGATCCAGATCGACGGTGGCGAAGCGGCCGGCAAAGCCGACCCCGGCATTGACGTGGCCTACGCTGTAGACCAGGCCCTGGGCCTGGTCCTGGTACCACGACACCACCTGGCCAACTTCCTGCACGCGCGCCTGGATGCCGGCTTCGCGTGCCAGTGCGACGAACATCAGGGTAAAGGCCAGGCAGTTGGCGCGTCGCTGCTGCCAGATCTCGCTGACAGTAAGGGTCGCGTCGGCGTCGTACTGCAGGTCCATGCCATGGCGGTCGAAGATCATCTCCACCAGCGCCTGCAGGCGCTGCTCGCGCGAATAGCTGCGACGGGTCACCTGGGTGTGCAGCATATCGAGCATGGCCGGTGGAATCGCGAACACCTGCTGCGGTGTTGGAATCGTCGGCGCGGTGGTGCTGGCAGCGACCGCAGGGGCTTCGCTCGCGTCAGGGTTCAGTGCAATCGCGGAGGGTGCCGCCAATGCGGCCAATGCGAGCAGAACGGATCGGGCGGCAGGACGGTACATGACGGCTCCCGGCAGCGGCGGGCGCTCGCGCCTGAGGCGAGTGTAGACCTGTGCGCGCACCCCTGCAGTGACCGCTGGTCGGTCCGCGCGTTCATCCACAGCCGGTGTGGACCAGCGCTCGACAAAGCTGTGGACAACCGCGTTGGGGCCCCGTGCGGAGAGCGTTGTGAGGGTGTGGTGAAAAAATGGCCGGCTTGCCCGCTACCGGCGCAGGCGGGATGATCCGGTCATGGACTTCTCCCCGCTGACGCTCGCTCCGGCGCAGTGGCAGGCGCTGCAGGACAGCTATGCAACGCCACCACGTGCCTACCATCACTTCGGCCACGTGCGTGCGGTGCTGCAGCACTGCCAGGAGGTTGCCGACGGTCCAGGCTGGCAGCAGCCGGCCGAGGTCTACCTGGCCGCGCTCTACCACGATGCGATCTATGTGGCGGGGCGAAAGGACAACGAAGCGCGTTCGGCGCAGCTGGCCCTGCAGGCGATCGCACAGGCGCCGGAACTTGCCATGGTCGACGCGGCCCGGGTCGAGCAGCTGATCCTGCTGACTGCCCGCCATGGCGAGCTCGCCCCGGACGATGTCGATGCCGAGGCCGCGTTGTTCCTGGACTGCGACATGGCGATCCTGGCCGCGCCGGAGCCGGTGTTCAGCGCCTATGACCGCGGCGTGGCCGAAGAGTACAAGGGCGTGGTGCCAGGCTTCCTGTATCGCGCCGGCCGCCGCCGTTTCCTGCAGGGCCTGCTGCGTGCACCGCGCATCTTCCTCAGCGAATTCTTCCACCAGCGCCTCGACTCTGCCGCGCGCGACAACCTGCGCCGGCAGCTGGGCCGCTGAACCAGCCCGGTACACTGGGGCCCGTTTCCACCGATTGCCGCTTCCAACCGTGTCCGTCCCTGATCCCGATCCCCGTCCGCTGCCGCCGGAAGAGCCCGGTCCGAACGAATGTTGCGGCAGCGGTTGCCCGCTGTGTGTGCTGGACCTGTATGCCGACGAGCTGCAGCGCTATCGCAAGGCGTTGGCCGAATGGCTGGCGCGGCACCCGGAGGCGTCCACATGAGCCGCGCGCGCCCAGCGGCACTGCTGGCGCTGGCGGCGCTGCTGCTGTTTGTGGCCACCGCGCTGTGGACCCAGTTCGCACGTACCGATCTGGACTGGGTGCGGGCCACGCTCAGCCTCTATCTGCACGGGCCGTGGGGGTTGGCATTGCGCGCGGCCTACTGCCTGCTGGCATTGGCGATCGCCCTGCTCGGCATCAGCCTCTACCGGGGCAGCGTCGGCCCGCGGCGCAGCGCGGCGGCGCCGCTGCTGTTCACGGTCTCGGCACTGGGCCTGGCCACGGTCGCCATCGGTGACAGCTGGCTGCCGGAAGCGACGCCGCTGCTGGCACCGTTCATCCATGGGCTGGCGGCCAACACGGCGTTCCTGTGTGCCAGCGTCGGCATGCTGCTGCAGGCCTGGTACCTGCGCCGCGAACCGGGTTGGCAGTCCGCCGCGAGCCTGCTCTGGGGCTGGGCCTGGCTGGCGTTCGTACTGTTGTGGCTGCACGTGTTGTGGCGCGCCGGTCCGCCGCGCGGGCTGGGCCAGAAGGTCGTGATCGTGGTGATCGTAGGCTGGCTGCTGTACCTGGCGCTGGCACTGTACCGGCGCAGTCGGCGTACCACGGCCGACTGAATCGCCAACGGCCTGCACCGGTACGTGCCGTGCACGCGGTGGCGGCGTATCGTGTGCGCATTCCATCGGGGATGCGATATGAAGCGTGCAGGGCTGGGCAGGGCAATGGGTGTGGTTCTGGCGCTGGCGACGCTGCCGGCAATGGCGGCGGCCAACGTGCAGCAGTTCAGCCACGGGCGGTTCGAGCAGATTCCGGTGCACATGCCGGCCGGCACGCCGCAGCGGGTGGTGATCTGGTTCCACGCGCCCACCCCAGGGGGTGACACCAGCCGCCTGCCGATCGAAGCCCTGCGTGCCGACGGCGCCATCGTTGCCGCTGTGGACATCGCGCACCTGCGCGGGGTGCTCAAGCGCGAGGGTGATCCGACCTGCTCGTTCGGCGCCGGTGACGTCGAGAACTTCTCGCGCTGGCTGCAGGCGTCCCTGCATCTGCCCGGCTACCACCTGCCGCTGGTCGGCGGTGACGGCGAGGGTGCCGAGATGGCCTATTCGCTCGCAGCGCAGGCCGACACCCAGGTGTTTGCCGGCCTGCTGACCACCGGCTTCTGCCCGGACCACAACCATGAGCGCATGGTCTGCGGCGATGGTGTGAAGCACAACACGCTGCAGCCCGCCGAACTGAATTTTCCGTGGTTGAGTGCCGCTGGCGATCACGGCTGCAAGGTGGGCGAGGCCAGTCGGTTCGTTCAGCAGGTCGCCATGGCACGCGAATTCAAGCGAACCGCGCGCGGTGATGCCTCACCCGGTCTGGTGGCCGCGGCGCGGGTGATCGGCGCGCAGGCCGGGGTCAGTCTGGCACCGCCGCCGGCCGCGCTGAAAGGCCTGCCGGTGGTGGAAGTACCGGCGACCGGTAGCGGCGATACGCTGGCGGTATTCGTTTCCGGCGATGGTGGCTGGGCCGGCCTGGACAAGGACGTGGCGTCGTCGCTCAACGAGCACGGCGTGGCCGTGGTCGGCATCGACTCGTTGCGCTACTTCTGGAGCGAGCGCACGCCGAAGGGCTTCGCCGCTGACCTGCAGAAGATCATCGACCACTACCGCCAGCAGTGGCACCGCGACAAGGTGATGCTGATCGGTTTCTCGCAGGGTGCCGACGTGCTGCCGGCCACCATCAACCAGCTCGACGCGGGTACCCGAGAGGCGCTGGACCGCATCGTGCTGCTGTCGGTAGGCAGGAAGGCCGACTTCGAATTCCATGTCAGCAACTGGCTGGGCGGCGGCGGCGATGGCCTGCCGATCGCTCCGGAAGTGGCCAGGCTGCCGGCGGAAAGAACCCTGTGCGTATATGGCGACAAGGACGAGGACGCACTGTGCCCGGACCTGCCGGCCAATGACGGCGTGAAGCGGGTGAAGCTGCCGGGCGACCACCATTTCGGCGGTGACTATGATCGGCTGGCCGAGGTGATCCTCAAGGGCGGGGCGTGAACCGGAGAGCGTGCGAACCAACGGTTCGCACCCACCAGGACGAGCCGCGGTAGCGCCGGGCCATGCCCGGCGGATCGCGTCCTCAGTTGCGCCGCGGGTCCAGAGAGATCAGGCGCGTGGCGTCCAGCAGCGCCGCCGGCAGGTGCATGCCGCCGGGCGCGGCGAGATAGCGCGGCCGCCACTGCGGATCGAACTTCGACTTGAAGCGGCGCAGGCCACTGAACCCGTAGAAACGTTCGCCATGCCGCGCCAGCAGGCCGGCCAGCCGGTTCCAGCGGCCAGCCAGACGATGCTGTGCCAGCCCGGAAAGCGGCGCCATGCCCAGCGAGAAACGTGCATAGCCCTGTGCGCGGCCCCACAGGAACAGCTCGATGAAGAGGAAGTCCATCGTGCCCTTCGGTGCTTCGCTGACGTGGCGCATCAGGTCCACCGACAGCTCGGCGCCGGCCGGTGCCTGCCACAGGTTGGCGAAGGCCACGATCTGGCCTTCGGCCTCGACCAGCGCCACCGGGAAGCGCACCAGGTAATCCGGGTCGTAGCTGCCGAGCGAGAAGCCCTTTTCGTCGCCGGCCTTGTCTTCCAGCCATGCGTTGGAGATCGCGTGCAGGCGCGGCAGCAGGCTGGGAATTTCCTCCACGGGCGCCACGCGGAAGGACAGGCCACCCCGCTTGCCCCGGTTCCAGGCCTGGCGCAGGTCGGCGCGCTCGCGCCCTTCCAGGCCGAAATCATGCAGCGGCACCATCGCTTCTTCGCCCAGCTTGACCAGCCCCAGGCCAAGGTCGAGATAGGTCTGCCAGTAAGTCTCGCCGACCTGGTAGAAGACGGGGCGCAGGCCGAGGCGGTCGGCTTCCTCGCGGAAGCGCCAGATCAATGCGCGGGCGACGTCCGGCGGGCCGACCGGGTCGCCCATCGCGATCAGCGAACCCCCATAGCGCTGCATCATCACGAAGCCGAGTTTCGCTTCATCGCGCAGCACTGCCTTGTCCGCGGTCAGCACCAGGCAGGCCTGGGTGTCGGTGGCACCGGCCAGGACCGGCGCCAGCGATTGCAGCGTCGCTTCATCGGCGGCGGGCAGCGGGCTACGCGTGCTGTGCAGCAGCCGCGCCAGGCCGAACATCACCAGCGCGATGGCCACCACCAGCAACGCGCGCAACGCGCGCGGTGCGTTGCCGGAGACCGCGAACTGCCACCACAGCTCGTTCTGGTATTCGACATGGCTGTAGGTGAAGAACAGCAGCCAGGTCACCGCCACCAGCACCAGCCCCAGGTTGCGCAGCCACGGCCACGACCAGGCTTCATCCAGCAGCGCACCCTGGCGGTAGAACTCGCGGCGCGCAGCCCACAGCGCCATCGCCACCAGCACCGCCGAGACGGCGATCAACGGTTGGCCACCGCGCAGCCACAGCGGCAGCGGGGTGACCACGCACACCGCCATCGCCAGCATCCACGCCGCGTGGCTGCGACGGGCCAGGCCCTGCCCGATCAGCAGCAGCGCGACACCACTGAGGCTGCCGATCAGGTGCGAGGTTTCCAGGATCGGCAGCGAGGCATTCACCAGGTGCCGGCGTGGCGTGGGCAGCGTGCCGTCGATGACCAGCGCGGCGCCGATGCTGAACACCGCCAGCGCGATGATCTGCGGCAACCATGGGCGCAGTGCGTTCCAGCCGGCGCGGGTTGCCCCGGCACTGGCCTGCAGCGGCTGGCGCAGCGCGGGCGCAAGGGCGAGCAACGTGGCCAGCACCAGCGGTAGTACGTAATAGGTCACGCGGTAGATCAACGCGGCCGCCAGCACCGCCGCCGGTGCCACCTGGGGCAACAGCTTCAACAGGCTCCATTCGAACACGCCCAGGCCGGCCGGCACGGTCGAGACCAGGCCGGCCAGTACCGCGACGAGGTACAGGCCGACGAAGCCGGGCAGGCCGGTGGGCGTCGAGTCCGGCAGCAGCACATAGAACGCGGCGCTGGCCAGCACCAGCTCGATCACGCTGAGCACGGTGACGCCGAGCATGGTGCGGCGGTCGGGTAGCCACAACGCATGGCCGAACACGCTGAACTGCCGTCCATCGCGACCGACCAGCAGCACGGTACCCAGATAGGCGAGCAGGGCGACGATGCCGACGATGCGCACGGCATCGGGATTCAGTGGCAATGCCAACGCCGTTGCCGCCGGTTCCATGCAGAGCGCCACGCTGATCAACAGCCACGCACCGAACACGAAACCGAGCGTGCTCATCAGCACCACCTGGCCGATCTGCGCCAGGTCCAGGCCGGCGCCGCGGTAGCCACGCAGGCGCACTGCGCCACCGGTCAACGCGGCAAAGCCCACCGTCTGGCCCAGCGTATGCGCAAGGAAGGCGGTAATGCCGATGCGTGCCGGATGCACGCGGATGCCGCTGCGGCGCAGGCCGATGGCATCGAAGCCGATCAGGCAGGCGTAGCTGGCCAGGCCGAGCATCACGGTGAGCGTGATCTGCAGGCCACTGAGCTGGCGGAACGCCTGGCGGATGGCGCGGTAGCCGTGCTCATCGAATTCACTGGCCAGGCCATGCAGGGCCAGCGAGAGGATCAGCAGGGGAACGGCAATGGTGAGGACCCGCTTCCATGCCGGGGTGGAGGAAGCGGCGGCGGGGTTGGTGGCTGCGGTCATCGGCGCAAGGGTGCGTCAGGAGGGGCGAGTGCGGTGTCAACGCGGGGCGTGGCGCATCGTGCGCCTGTCGCCGCCATTTGACCAGCAGATGTGTCGGAGCCCGGTAGTGACGCGTCGCGCGGGGGACCCGTGCACCCACCGTTGACCGGATTGGAGGACAATGCGGGCCTGATCACCCGCAGGAGCCACGCCCATGATGGAGCGTTACGACGTCGGACCGCGCATGTCCGAAATGACCGTGTACAACAAGGTCGCCTACCTCTCCGGCCAGATTCCGGAAGACACCAGCCAGGACATCACCGGCCAGACCCGGCAGGTGCTGGCGGAGATCGACAAGCTGCTGGCGCTGGTCGCCAGTGATCGCCAGCACGTGCTGCGTGCGGAAGTGTTCCTGGCCGACATCGCCGACTTCGACGGCATGAACAAGGCGTGGGATGAGTGGGTGGTCGAGGGCGCGACCCCGGCCCGCGCAACCTTCGAAGCCAAGCTCGCCCACGCCGAGTGGAAGGTCGAGATCGTGGTGACGGCAGCGGTGCCGTAACTGCGGGATGGGGTCAGATCCCTTTCCTGCGGAAAGGGATCTGACCCCTGTTACAGGCGCACCAGCTCGATGCAATCCACCGGGCACGGGGGGATGCACAGCTCGCAGCCGGTGCACAGGTCGGCAATGACCGTGTGCATGTATTTGGCGCCGCCGACGATGGCGTCCACCGGGCAGGCCTGGATGCACTTGGTGCAGCCGATGCAGTCGGCTTCGACGATCAACGCCACCTGGGCCGCCTTGTGCTCGCCGCGCGAACGATCGAACGGAATCGCCGGTACGCCGAGCACCTGTGCCAGCGCCCGTGCACCGGCGTCGCCACCCGGCGGGCAGCGGTCCACACCGGCCTCGCCACGTGCCATTGCCTGCGCGTACGGGCGGCAGCCGTCATAGCCGCATTGCCCGCATTGGGTCTGCGGCAGCAGGCGGTCGAGGCGTTCGGTCAGGGGCGGGATCAGGCTCATGCGTGGCGAAGGCTGCGCGTTGGGTTATTTCAGGGGCTTGCCGCGGAACCAGCGCTCGTGGGCCAGCGCCAGCATCGGCTTGTCTTCGGAACTGTCACCGTAGGCATGGATGCGCACGTAGCGCGACAGATCGAACTGGCGGCGGATGTGCTCGACCTTGCGCGGGCCGCAGTCGCCACCAGCGTAACGGCCGGTCAGGCGGCCGTCCTGGCTTTCCAGCCGGTTGCAGATCAGCTGCAGGCCCAGCTGCTCGCACCACGGCCGCAGGTACAGGTCCAGCGAGCCGGACACGATCACGACGGTGTGCTGCTGTTCCTTGTGCCAACGGATCTGCTCCAGCATTTCCGGGCGCACCACGTCGGGCAGGAACTCGCGCGAGAAGCCTGCGGCCAGCGTGGCGATGTCATCGCTGTGGCGGTCACTGAAGGTCAGGCGGGTGACGCGTGCACGGATGCGTTCGGCCGAGATCAGCTTCAACCTGTACGCGGCCTGCCACGGCCCGACTTTCCACCATGCCTGTGCCAGCTGTTCGGCGGTGGCCACGCGGCGCAGGAAGCGGCCATAGGTATCGCAGGTGGTCACGGTGTGGTCGAAGTCGAACAGCGCCAGTTCCATTGCGTTGCTTCCCATCGCGTTGCCTCCCGGGGCCGGAGCTGCCGGCGGGCGCGGCCGTAACCACGCCCGCTGCAGGCATCAGCGAACCGGCATGCCCGGCTGCGCGCCGCTGTCGGCGTCCAGCAGCGCCAGTGCGCCACCGTCGAAGCCGGCCGACAGGATCATGCCTTCGCTCAGGCCGAAGCGCATCTTGCGCGGGGCCAGGTTGGCGATGAACACCACGCTGCGGCCCACCAGCTTCTCCGGTTCGCCGTAGCTGCCACGGATGCCGGAGAAGATCTGGCGCTTGCCCAGCTCGCCGGCGTCCAGTTCGAAGCGCAGCAGCTTGTCCGAACCTTCCACGAACTCGCAGACCAGCACCTTGCCGATGCGCAGGTCGAGCTTGGCGAAATCGTCGATGCCGATGTAGGCCGGCGCGTCGGCGCTCTTTGCTTCGTCCTTGGCCGGGGCCGGGGCGGCCGGCTTGGCAGCGGGGGCAGCGGCAGCCGCCGGCTGCAGGGTGTCCTTGGAGGCGTCGATCATGGCGTCAATCTTCTTCGGGTCAATACGGGTGAACAGCGGGGTGTACTCGGTGATGCGGTGTCCCAGCAGCGGTTGCGCCAGCTCGGTCCAGTCGTTCACCGGCGCGGCCAGGAAGGCCTCGGCCTGCGCGGCGGTGGCCGGCAGCACCGGCTTCAGGGCGGTGACCAGCACGCGGAACAGGTTCAGGCCCTGGCTGCACACGGCCTGCAGCTGCGCATCGGCGCCTTCCTGCTTGGCGATGACCCACGGCTTGACGTCGTCGATGTAGCGGTTGGCTTCGTCGGCCAGGGTCATGGTCAAGCGGATCGCCGCAGCCGGGTCGTTGCGCTCGTAGGCTTCACGGATCGGCGCCAGCCCATCGACGAAGCGCTGGTACTGCGCCGCGTCGGGCAGCTGCGCGGCCAGCTGGCCGTCGAAGCGCTTGCTGATGAAGCCGGCGCAGCGGCTGGCCAGGTTGACGAACTTGCCGACCAGGTCGGCGTTGACGCGGGCGATGAAGTCGCCCAGGTTCAGGTCGAGATCGTCGACGCCACCGCCGGACTTGGCGGCGTAGTAGTAGCGCAGCGCTTCCGGCTCCAGGCCGGCATCGAGGAAGGTACGGGCCATCACGAAGGTGCCGCGCGACTTGCTCATCTTGGCGCCGTCCACGGTCAGGTAGCCGTTGACGTGCAGGCGGGTCGGCGCGCGGTGGCCGGTTCCGTGCAGTACCGCCGGCCAGAACAGGCCATGGAAGTTGACGATGTCCTTGCCGATGAAGTGGTGCAGCTCGGTGGCGGTGCCGGCACGCAGGTGCGCTTCGAAGTCCTCACCGATCCTGCCGCACAGGGTCTGGAAGCTGGACAGGTAGCCGATCGGTGCATCCAGCCAGACATAGAAGTACTTGCCCGGCTGGCCGGGAATCTGGAAGCCGAAGTACGGCGCATCACGCGAGATGTCCCACGCGCGCAGGCCACCTTCGGCATTGAGCCATTCACCCAGCTTGGCCTTCACGCCCGGCAGGGCGACATCGCCGGCCAGCCATTCGCGCAGGAACGCATCGAAGTGACCCACCTCGAAGAAGAAGTGCTCCGAATCGCGCATTTCCGGCGTGGCACCGGAGATGACCGAACGCGGTTCCTTCAGGTCGGTCGGTGCGTAGGTCGCGCCGCAGACTTCGCAGTTGTCGCCGTACTGATCGGGACTGCCGCAGTTCGGACAGATGCCCTTGACGTAGCGGTCGGGCAGGAACATGCCCTTGGCCGGGTCGTAGAACTGCGCGACCGAACGGCGGCTGATGTGGCCGGCCGCTTCCAGCTTCAGGTAGAACTGCTCGGTCAACGCCTTGTTGGCCGCCGAATTGGTCGAGTCGTAGTGGTCGAAGGCCACGCCGAAGGCGGCGAAGTCACGTTCGTGGCTGGCCTGGATGTTGGCGATGAAGGTTTCCGGGGTGACCCCGGCCTTTTCCGCGGCCAGCATGATCGGTGTGCCGTGGGTGTCATCGGCGCAGACGAACCAGGTCCTGCCGCCGCTCATTCGCCGCGCACGTACCCAGATGTCAGCCTGGATGTAGCCGACCAGGTGGCCCAGGTGCAGCGGGCCGTTGGCGTAGGGCAGGGCGGTGGTGACGAGCGCGGTACGGGTCATGGTCGCGGGTGGATCCGAGGGGAACCGCAGATTATCGCATGCCCGCAACGACGTGACCCGGCCGGGGCCGGGTCACGGGTTGACGGAGGTGCGGGGCGCTTATTCGCGCTGCCAGGTCTGCGCGCGGCAGATGAAGGCGATGCAGCCGGACACGTCCAGCCGGGTGCCGCCGGGCTGCAGTTCCATCTTCGACTTGTAGGTCTTGCCGTTGGCCGGGTCGAGGATGGTGCCGCCGGACCACTTGTTGGCGCCGTCGGCCTTCAGGTTCCAGAGGATGGTCATGCCCTTCACCGGCTTGTTCCTGTTGGCGCCTTCACAGCCGTCACAGACCGGGTTCGGGCCCTTGTCCGAGTGCAGGATGTCGACCACCTTGCCGGTCAGCGTGCCGTTGGGGGCCTGGGTGATCTCGACGATCGACTTCACCTTGCCGGTCTTGTCGTCGATGGTCTTCCAGCGGCCGGCGGCGCCGTCGGCGGCCTGCGCCGAGAGTGCGGCCAGGCACAGCGGCAATGCCAGCAGCAGGGTCTTGAAGGTCTTGCGCATGGTCCCCTCCCAGGGTTCATTCCGGCACGGTGCCGGCATGGGTCGACTGTATACCCATTCGGCGGAGTATGGGGAAGGGGGGCGTTGCAGGGTTGCGCCCTGCACCTGCGGTAGTGCCGGCCGCTGGCCGGCAACCTCAACGGCAACGGCAACGGCAACGGCAACGGCAACGGCAACCGCAACGGCAACCGCAACGGCAGCGGCGGGATTCCGTGGGATGGCGGGGCGGTGTGGGTGGGCAGGACACGCCGTAAACCCATCCCTGGGGGCTCGATGGCGCCACCCATGGCGCCAACGGTCCTGCACACCCACACCGCCCCACCTCTGACAGATTTCTGCGGCTGTGGGTAGGTGTCGACCTTGGTCGACACAGATCCATGCCATGCGTGGATGACGTTTCCGGTGGCGGCGATGGGGTCAGACCCCTTTTCCGTCGGAAAAGGGATCTGACCCCCAGGAACGTCAACCGACTTCGTACAGCTCCAGCGGCAGGCCATCCGGGTCGGCGAAGAAGGTGAAGCGGCGGCCGGTGTATTCGTCCACGCGGATCGGTTCGCAGTCCACGCCGTGGCTGGCCAGGCGTTCGATGAACGGCTCCAGCGCAGCGACCCGGAACGCGAGGTGGCGCAGGCCCTGGGCCTCCGGGCGGCTGGGGCGGGGCGGTGGCGAGGGGAACGAGAACAGTTCCAGCTGGCTGCCGTCGGGCAGGGCCAGATCCAGCTTCCAGGAGTCTCGCGCGGCGCGGTGGTTCTCGGCCAGTACGCGCAGGCCGAGGATACGGACGTAGAAGTCTTTTGAACACGCATAATCGCTGCAGATCAGTGCCGCGTGGTGGATGCCCAGCAGGGCGTCGGAACCGGTGTTCATTGCAGGGTGTCCAGCCAGCGCTGGGCGATCTTCTGCGCCAGCGGGTACGGTTCGGGATCGTTGCGATTGGTCAGCACGATCACGGTCAAGTGCTTTTCCGGGTATCGCACGATCACATTTCGAAAGCCGATGCTTTCGCCACTGTGCCATTGCACCGGGCCGTTCAGGCGCCATCCGAAGCCGTAGTGCGGCACATCCGGTTCGGATGTCGATGTGGCCGGGCTGAACATCGCGCGGCGCGAGGCCTTCGACAGCAGGCGGTCGTCGTACAGCGCCGCATCCCAGCGGGCGAGGTCGTCCAGCGAGGAGTAGATCCCGCCATCGCCGAGCACGGCACTGGTGGCGCTCTGGTCGGTGCGCTGCCAGCGGCCATCGATCCAGCTGTAGCCATAGGCGCGTGCGGCGATGGTATCGATGCCGTCCTGATGGGCCACGGTGTGGGCCATGCCTAGCGGGCGGAAGATGCGCTGTTGCAGGAAGGCTGCGAAATCCAGGCCGGAGGCGCGGCCGACGATCAGTGCCAGCAGCGCATAGCCGCTGTTGCTGTAGTGGTACTGCGTGCCCGGCGCGAAGTTCAGCCGGTCCTGGCGCGACAGCAGGGTCAGCACATCGGCGTCATGCACCTGCCGAGTGTCAGCCGGATCCATCAGGTCTTCGTAGTCGAGCAGGCCGCCGGTGTGCGAGAGCAACTGGCGGATCGTGATGGCCGCGGCAGCCGGGGGCAGTTCGGGCAGCCACTGCCGGGCAGGTTGATCCAGCCCAAGCCGGCCATCCTCCACCAGCAGCAGCACCGCCGCAGCGGTGAACTGCTTGCTGACCGAGGCCAGCCGGAAGTTGCTGGCCGGGGTGACGGCGGTGCCGTCCTCCACCACCGCCAGGCCGTAGCCACGGCGGAACACCGCTTGCCCGTCGTGCAGCACCAGGACTGCAGCGCCGGGTACCTGGCCGTCGTAGGCCTGCATCAGCCCGTCGATGCCCGCATCCGGTGGTTTCAGCACCGGTGCGGCGATACCCGTTGAAGGCAGCAGGCCCAGCACGACGGCGAACAGGGCGACGGCAGGGCGCATGACGGCTCCGAAGGGGTCAAGGTGAAGGCGTGGGCGTAGTGCTGGCCGGCTGCACCATCCAGCGTTCCATCTTGCGGTCAAGCACGTCCAGCGGCATCGAGCCGTCCTTCAGCAGTTCGGCGTGGAAGCGGCGCAGGTCGAAGGCGGCGCCCTGGCGCGCCTTGGCCTTGTCGCGCAGGGCAACGATGGTGGTCAGGCCGGCGACGTTCGACAGTGCCTGGCCGGGCTGGGCCATGATCCGCTCGACTTCGGCACTGGCGTCGTCGCTGCTCATGTCCACGGTCTTCTGCAGGTAGGTGACAGCCTGCTGCTTGCTCCAGCCCTGGGCGTTCACGCCGGTATCGGCTACCACGCGGGCGGCGCGCAGCAGGCGCGAGTACAGGTAGCCGATGCGGTCGTAGGGATCGGTGTAGATGCCCAGGTCCTCGCCCAGCGTTTCGGCGTACAGGCCCCAGCCTTCGACGAAGGCGAGATCGCCACCGAGGCGGCGGAAGCGTGGCAGCTTGGCCAGCTCCTGCTGCAGGCCCAGCTGCACGTGGTGGCCCGGGATCCCTTCATGCAGGTACTGCACCGGCACGTTCCAGCGCTTGCGGCTGGGCAGGTCGCGGGTGTTGATGTACAGCACGCCCGGTTGCCCGGCCGCCGACGGCTGATAGGCGGCAGCGGCGGCGGTCAGTGCGCGCTCCGGCTCCACCGCACGGACCTCCAGCGGTGCCTTCGGCAAGGTATCCAGCACCTGCGGCAGGCGTGCGCTGACCTGCTGCTGCACCTGGCGGTAGCGGTTGATCAGCGTGTTGGCGTCGCCGTACTGGAACTGGCGGTCGTTGCGCATGCTGCGCAGCAGCTTGGTGGGAGAGCCGCGCAGCTTGGCATCCTTCATCACCGTGGCGATCTGCGCCTGCAGTTCCTGCACGCGCTGTTCGCCCAGCGCATGCAGTTGTGCGGCAGTCTGGTCGCTGGCGGTGGTCTGCACGATCAGGTTGGCGTACCAGGCCTGGCCATCGGGCAATGCGCCCAGGCCGCTGCTGGTGCGTGTGGCCGGCAGGTATTCGGTGGCGATGAAGCCGCGCAGGGCGCGGTAGGCCGGCATGATGCGCAGCTCGATCATGCGCTTGTATTCGGCGCTGATGCGCGCCTTGTCCTCAGCCGGGATGGTGTTCGGCATGGTGCGGATCGGCGACCAGAAAATGCTCTCCTCGGCGGTCGGCTTGATCACCGCATCCAGCTGCGGCAGCACTTTTTCCATCAGGTCGCGTGGTTGCACCACGCCGGCCTTCATGCCCTGGCGCATGTTGTCGATGGCCTGGTCGAACAGCTCGGGAATGCCCAGCGAACGGCGTGACCAGGTGTCGTAGTCCTGCACGGTGTTGAATGGCTGCGCGCCCGCCCCGGAGCCGAGGATCGCCATGATGCTGCCGATGTTGTAGTACTGGCTGATCGGCATCATCCAGCTCGGGTAGCGCTCGGCGGCCAGCGATGCGCGCGCGTCGCGCACGAAGATCTCGTAGCTGAGCAGGTCCTGGCCCTGCAGGCCGTCACTGCCGAGCTTCTCGACCTTGCCCAGCCATTGCGTGGTGAAGTCGTGCGACTGCTGGCGCCAGGCGGCGGACAGGATGTTGGGCAGCTGGTCGTTGTAGCGGGCCTCGCCCTGGAAGGTCGCCTGCAGCGGATTCAACCGCATCGAGGCATCCCAGTATTCGTCGTACAGGCGCTCCAGCTGCACCTGCTTGGGTACGGCCCGGGCCGGGGCGACCGGGCGGGGCGCGGCGCGGCGCGCCGAGCTGCCACGCGCCGGCGCAGTG
>NZ_KV791424.1:0-6812 GCF_001807895.1 Stenotrophomonas sp. HMSC10F07 | reverse complement strand
TTCTGCTTTGGTGGGTGCCGACCGTTGGTCGGCACGAATGAATTCATTCGATATCTGACAGATGTGCCGACTAACGGTCGGCACCCGCCAACAGCGCACGGAATCTGTCAGAGGTGGGGCGATGTCGGAGTGCGGGGTGTCCGCGGCATGGATGCCGCGGCCAAGCCCCCATGGACGGGTTTACGGCGTCCCCGCACTCCGACACCGCCCTGCCAACCCACGGAATGCCAGCTTTTGCTGTTGCTGTTGCCTTGGCTTGAAGGCTTCGGCGGGTGCAGGGCGCAGCCCTGCCGAACACCCTTTACCTCAGCTGGCTGTCCTTGCTGCCACGCCGGTTGTAACCGGCATGCGCCTGCTCTTCTTCGTCATGCGCCTGCTGGCACGCCACGCACAGGCGAACTCCCGGCACAGCACGACGTCGCGCCAACGGAATCGGCGCTTCACATTCCTCACAGTGCTCGAGGCCCGGGCCCTGCCGCAGCTGGCGGCGCGCGCGGGCGATCGCATCGTCGACGGTGGCGTCGATCTGGTCCTGGACCGCGCCATCTCCCGCCCAACCGGTGGCCATGGTCTTCCTCCGCAGGTGTGTCGCCTGATATGGGGACGATACACCCGCCCACAAAGGAGCAGGCCAGTGTTGCGCCGAGCCGTGCCCGGTGCGCCTTCAGCAAGCTGAGCAGAACGCCAACGGATCCAATCGGGGCGATCGCGACTTAATCCCCTCCGTCCCCTTTTTGCTTACCAGATCAGGTCGTCCGGCACCTGGAACTGGGCGTAGTAGGCGTCGTCCTCGGCGTTGCCGGTGGAGATCTCAGCAGTCGAGCCCGGCTGGCCGTGGTCGACGATGATCGCCTCCGGGGCCCGCTCGCGCACCTTCTCGGCGGCGGCGCGCGGCAGCAGGGCGTAACCCTCGCCATTGGCGACGATGACCAGCACGCCCACCGACAGCGCCTTGCGCAGCTTGGGGTCGATCAGCAGGGTGCGGATCGCCGCGCCATCGCTGAAGCGATACTCGTCATCGCCCTTGTGGGGTACTGCATGGGCCGCGATGATCTGCTTCGCCTGTGCCTTCTGTTCCGCCTGCCTGGCCTGGGCATTGCGCTCGGCGGCCAGCGCGCGGTCGCGCTCGACCTTCTCGGCACGGGCACGTTCAGCCTCACGCTGGACCTCGGCCGAGGCCGATTCGGCCTTGCCCTGGCGGGCCTTGGCCTGCTCCCGCGCGGCGGCGCTGGCCTGCGACTTCTTGGCCAGACCGGCCTTGAGCAATTGTTCCTGCAGCGCGTTGGGCTTTGCCATGGTTGGTACATACCGCGTGTAATCTTGGATGCTTCCATTCTACCGACGCCCCGCCGCCCCTGCATGGCAGTCCTGAAGTACCTCACCGGCTACCCCGAACCCCTGGTCGCCCAGGTCAGCGAACTGCTGGCGCAGGGCAAGCTCGGCCCCTGGCTGCAGCAGCGCTATCCCGACCCGCACGAGGTGCGCAGCGACCGCCAGCTGTACGACTACACCCAGGCGCTGAAAGATCGCTACCTGCGCAAGTCGGTGCCGCTCAACAAGGTCTGCTACGACAACACCCTGGAAGTGATCAAGCACGCGCTGGGTACGCATACCGCCATTTCCCGCGTGCACGGCAGCCGCCTCAAGGCCAGCCGCGAGATCCGCATCGCTACGGTATTCCGCCAGGCGCCAGCGGCGTTCCTGCGCATGATCGTGGTGCATGAGCTGGCCCACCTGAAGGAAGCCGACCACAACAAAGCCTTCTACCAGCTGTGCCAGCACATGGAACCGGATTACCTGCAGCTGGAGTTCGATACCCGTCTGTACCTGACCGAGCTGGCCAACCGCAGCCAGCGCTGACCGGCCGCAGCAGCTACACTGCGCGCCCCCTGCCCGACCTGCCCGCCATGGAACCGATCCGTCTCGACAAACGCCTGTCCGCCCTGCTCGGCATCCCCCGCGGCGAAGCGCGGCGCTATATCGAAGGCGGCTGGGTAACGGTCGACGGCGAAGTAGTGGAACAGCCACAGCGCCCGGTCGATGACAGCGTGGTGATCGTCGTGGCCGAGCAGGCCAGTGATGACAAGGCCGAGCGGGTCAGCATGCTGCTGCACAAGCCGGCCGGCGTTGCTGCTGAGACCCTGTGTGCGCTGGTCAGCAGTGACAGCCGCAGCGAACTTGATGCCAGCGACATCCGTCCGTTGCAGCGCCATTTCCACGGCCTGCAGCTGGCCGCTGCACTTCCGGCCAGCGACAGCGGCCTGGTGGTGGTCAGCCAGGATCCGGCCACGCTGGCCCATCTACAGCGCAATCTGGGCCGCACCGAACAGGAATACCTGATCGAAGTGGCCGAAGGCGGCCCCGAGCGAGGACCGTGGCTGCTGGCGCGGCTGCAGCAGGAATCCGGCGGCGCCAAGGTCAGCTGGCAAAGCGAGCAGCGCCTGCGCTTTGCCGGCAAGGGGCTGACCGCCAAGGGCCTGCGCGTGGCGGTGACCGCCGCCGGGCTGCAGGTGCTGGCCGTGCGCCGACTGCGCATCGGCCGCGTGGCATTGGGGCCGCTGCCGCCGGCGCAGTGGCGTTACCTGGGCAGCGACGAGCGGTTCTGAGGCCTGCGGGTCAGGGCCCTTTCCTGCAGAAACGGGTCCGCCCCCATCCGTGACGCCCGCGGGGTCGGATCCCTTGCCGAAGGCAAGGGCGCTGACGCCCTATCGATCCTGCAGGCATTCCTTCACGCAGGGCGTGGATCTACCATCGAGGCATGAGCCTGCCCATGCCCCTGTGGCGACGCCTGTTGCGCGTCGCTGCAATCATCCTCGCCGCGCTGTTGCTGCTGGTCCTGTCCGGGCTGCTGCTGGCCGACCATCTCACGCCACAGGCACAGGGCGCGCCCTCGCATGTACTGCCATTGCAGCCGGCGCAGACCCGCATCGACCAGCAGATCGTGCCGCTGCAGGACGCGCATCCCGGGCAGTCAGGCGTAGCGTTCCTCAGTGATGGCATGGATGCCTTCGCCGCGCGCGCGATGATCACCGCGCACGCTGGCCGCAGCCTGGACCTGCAGTACTACATCTGGCACGACGACCTGATCGGCCACCTGATGGCCAAGGCGCTGCATGACGCCGCCGAGCGCGGTGTGCGCGTGCGCATCCTGCTCGACGACATGAACGCCAAGGACAAGGACGCGCTGATGATGGCGCTGGACCGGCACCCCAACATTGAAATCCGCCTCTACAACCCGTTCCGCAACCGGACCGGCATCCTGCGCGTGGTGGAGATGGTGCAACGCTTCTTCAGCGTGAACCACCGCATGCACAACAAGAGCTGGATCGCCGATGGCCGCGTCGCGATCGTCGGCGGCCGCAACATCGGCGAGGAGTACTTCAGCGCGCGCACCGATGTGAACTTCCAGGATCTGGACCTGCTGGTCGCCGGCCCTGCCGTGGAGCAGGCCAACCGGATCTTCGACGACTACTGGAACAGCGAGGCCGCCATTCCGGTATCCGCGCTTGCCTTTCATACCGATGCGCAGCTGCGCCTGCTGGTGCGCGAATCGGATCATGAGGCGCAGCGGGACGTGGCCCGGCCCTACCTTGCGCGCGTGGCCGAATCGCGCCAGCGGCAGCGCCCGAGTCCCGAGCCATTGCACTGGAGCAGTGCAGTGCGCATCGTCTCGGACCCGCCGATGAAGCATCGCAGGGATGATCGCGCTGCCTGGCTGGTGTCGACCCTGATCAGCGAGCTGCAGGCCGCCCGGCACAAAGCGTTGTTGATCTCACCCTACTTCGTGCCAGGCAACGAAGGCCTGGATGGCTTTTCGGCCATGGCCGGGCGGGGCGTGCAGGTCGGCGTGGTGACCAACTCACTGGCTGCCAACGACGTCGCCGCCGTGCACGGCGGCTACATGAGCTACCGCGTGCCGTTGCTCGAAGCGGGCGTCCACCTGTACGAACTGAAGGCGCACGGACAGTCCGGCGATGCCGGCATGTTCGGCAGCAGCGGCGCGAGCCTGCACACCAAGGCGTTCGTGGTCGACGACCGCCGCGGCTTCGTCGGCTCGTTCAACCTCGACCCTCGCTCGGCCTACCTCAACACCGAAATGGGCGTACTGTTCGACGACCCGGTGCTGGGGGCGCAACTGCGCGATGAGTACCTGCGCCTGGCGGACCCCAGGCACAGCTGGTGGCTGGCGCTGGACGACCGAGGGCTACGCTGGCTGGAGCGTGAACCGCCACCGCACTGGGTGGAGGCCGAACCCGGCGCGAGCCTGGGCAAGCGCTGGACCGCGCGGGCCATCAGCTGGCTGCCGGTCGAATCGCAGCTGTAGTACTCAGGCCGCCGGGCCGGCCTGGTCCTGTCCGGCATCATCCAGCGTTTCCACGCTGCGCCCATGCAGGCGCCGCCAGATCCAGCGCAATGCATGCGGCGGCGCTGAAGGCAGCTGCTCCAGCAGCGCCAGCATGCGGCTCTGGCTGGCATGCCCATGGCGGCACAACAGGCTGGCCGCTGCGGCGGCGCTGGCCAGGCGCAGGCTGTCGGCCAGCGCCCCTTCTGCATCCACCGCCAGGGCCTGGTGAACCGGCTCAGGCAGCTCCCATGCGGCGGCGACCCGCTGCGCCAACGGCAACGACCACTGCTGCAACATCTGCAGGGCCAACGCCGGCTCCACGGCCTCGCCGCGGGCCTGCGCTTCCTGCAGCAGCTGGCGCATTACCAGTGACGCGCCCAGTCCCTGCACCAGGCCCAGCCACTGCGCGGCGAAAGCATCACCGAAGGTAACCGTGCGTGCGTGGTCTGCAGCCGCGCGCGAGGCCAGCAATGCGTGCTCCCAGATGATCGTGCTGAACTGCGGGAACACTTCGCACTGCACCTGCATCACCGGCTGCACCAGTACCGCGCTGATGATCTGCCGCACGCCTTCGGTACCCACCAGTGTCACCGCCCGCTGCAGGCTTTCGACCGGGCGCTCATGCACCTTGTAGGCCGGGCTGTTGGCGATGCGCAGCAGGTTGCCGGTCAGTACCGGGTCCTGACCGATGATCGCGGCCATCACCCGCGCTGAGGCGGCATCGTCGTTGACGGTCTGGATCAGCTGCGGCAGCAGTTGCGGCCGGCGGGGCAGCTGCCTGGCCGCCCAGTTGCGGTCCTGCAGCGCGCGCGCCACCGCCTCGCCCTGCCCTGCGGCCTGCACCGGCGTGGATTCACCGGCCAGACGCGGGTACAGGGCCAGCGCATGCAGGCCACGTTGCAGATGTGCAGCGATCTCGGCCGGGGGCAGCGCCTCGCCCTGCAGGCTCGCCGCTGCGGCGGCCACCGCCTGGCGGGACGCAGCAACCAGCCGCGACGGTGCCGCCCCGGTCGAACGCGCCAGCCAGCCGCGCAGCGATCGCCACCAGGCCGCTGTCATCGCCGCCCGCCCTGTCGTTGCAATGTCCTTGCCGTCACTGACCGCCCGCCTCTTCACGCCAATCCGGCCACCCGCCGTCGTCGCAGCATCGGCCGCACTTTCATCTTCTTTAACCGGAAGGCATGCGATGTCGACGGCACCGGCCAGGGGAATGGACTAGAATGGCGCCGCGCGACCCGTCCCCCAGCCATGACGACGTCGCTTTTTTTGTTTTGGGACCCTACCGTTCACTGGCCGTTCGCTGCAGTTCGCCGCTGATCGCGCCATCGGAGACGCCATGCTATTCGAAACCCTCGCCACCACCGGCCACGAACAAGTGGTGTTCTGCCACAACCACGATGCCGGCCTGCAGGCGATCATCGCCATCCACAACACCACCCTGGGCCCGGCCCTGGGTGGCGTGCGCATGCGTCCGTATGCCAGCACCGACGAGGCGCTGGCCGACGTGCTGCGGCTGAGCCGGACGATGACCTACAAGAATGCGCTGGCCGGCCTCAACGTCGGTGGTGGCAAGGCAGTGATCATCGGCGACCCGAAGGTGGACAAGACTGAAGTACTGTTCCGCGCCTTCGGCCGTTATGTCGACTCGCTGGGAGGGCGCTACATCACCGCCGAGGACGTCGGTACCGACGTCAACGACATGGAGAACATCTACCTGGAGAGCCAGTTCGTGACCGGCGTGCACCAGGTCCATGGCGGATCCGGCGATCCGGCCCCGTTCACCGCCTACGGTGCGCTGCAGGCGCTGATGGCGGCGATGCGCTTCAAGTTCGGCCATGAGGAAGTGGGCAATACCAGCATCGCAGTGCAGGGCCTGGGCCACATCGGCATGGAGCTGGTCAAGCTGCTGCGCGATCGCGGCGCCAAACTGTATGTCACCGACCTGGACAGCGCGCTGGTTGATCGCGCGGTCATCGATTTCGGCGCCGAAGCGGTCAAGCCCGACGAGATCCACGAAGTGAACGCCGATGTGTTCGCACCGTGCGCGCTGGAAGGCGCGATCAACGCCGACACCCTGCCGCGGATCAAGGCGAAGATCATCTGCGGTACCGCCAACAACCAGCTGTCGAGCCTGGAAATCGGCGATGAACTGCATGCGCGCGGCATCCTGTATGCACCTGACTACGCGGTCAACGCGGGCGGCGTGATGAACGTGTCGCTGGAGATCGATGGCTACAACCGCGAACGCGCGATGCGCCTGATCCGCAGCATCTACCACAACCTCACCCGCATCTTCGAACTGTCGCAACGCGAGAACATCGCGCCGCAGCGGGCAGCCGACCGGATCGCCGAAAGCCGTATCCTGTCGATCGGCAAGCTGAAGATGCCGCTGGGTCGCAGCACCCCGCGCCTGGGCAACCTGCGCGGCGGCTGAGCCTGCCGATGTCGCGCCGGGCCTTTCGACCCG
>NZ_KV791423.1:9819-46301 GCF_001807895.1 Stenotrophomonas sp. HMSC10F07 | reverse complement strand
CCTGGAAGCCTCGGATGCCGGCCAGCGGCCGGCACTACCGAGCGGGCGCGTTCCACCCCTTCTGCACGCAGCGAGGGGATAATAGAGGCCCAAGCCGGGCCGGTCGCCGTCATGAAAGAACTCACCCTGAACTCTGCTGTCGCCACGCTCCGCGCCGGTGGCGTGATCGCCTATCCGACCGAAGCGGTCTGGGGCCTGGGCTGCGATCCGTCACATGAAGCCGCGGTGCACGCGGTGCTGCGGCTGAAACAGCGCCCGATCGAGAAGGGCATGATCCTGGTCGCCGCCGAACTGTCGCAGCTGGAGGGCTGGGTCCGCCTGCAGGCGCTGCCCGACGCCCGCCAGCGTGCGGTGCTGGCCAGCTGGCCGGGCGCCAACACCTGGATCCTGCCGGCCGGTCCGCACGCGCAGCCCTGGGTCACCGGCGAACACAGCGGTATCGCGGTGCGCATCAGCGCCCACCCGCTGGTCGCCGCCCTGTGCCGCGCCTGGGGTGGCCCGCTGGTCTCCACCAGCGCCAACCTGGCCGGTGAACCGCCGGCACGCAGTCGCGCCGAGCTGGATCCGCGCCTGCTGCGCCTGCTCGATGGCCTGCTCGATGGCGAGACCGGTGGCCTGGCCCAACCGACCCCGATCCGCGACGCGCTCAGCGGCAACGTGCTGCGCTCCTGAGCAGACGATTGCACTGCCACGCACAATCACGCACCCTGCCGCCATGAACCTGCTGCGCACCGCCTTGGGCCTGTGCCTGCTGCTGCCATGGACCGCACCGGCCGCAGAGGACGTGCGCGTCTATCGCTGCGTCGCCAGCAATGGTGCCGTGGCCCTGCAGGACAGGCCCTGCAGCAGCGGCCGGCAGGAAGTGCGCGACCTGCAGCGCCCGCGCGACCCGACGCCACGGGTGGTGCGCAGCGATGCGACGCCCGCGCCTCCCGACGAGGTTCCGGTGATGCGCGATCGCGAAGTCCGCCACGTCTACATCCAGCCGCCACAGCCCTTGTACGAATGCGTGAGCGACGACGGTCGCCGCTATACCAGCGACAACAACGAGGGCAATCCGCGCTGGGTACCGTTGTGGACCAGCGTCTGGCTTCCGCACGGGCACCACGGCCCGGTCCATCCCGGCCCACGCCCGGCCTTCGGCACGCCGGTCGGCACCCCCATCGGTGAAGTAACCGGCTACCGGCCGCCCGCGGTGGGTGTCGGTGTGCAGGTTCCGGCCGGCAGCGTGCTGGTCCGCGACAGCTGCCATGCGCTGCCGCCGCAGGAAGTCTGCGCGCGCCTGCGCGACCGCCGCTGGGAACTGGACCGCCGCTACAACAGTGCGCTGCAGAGCGAGCGTACTGCCATCAGCAACGAACAGCGTGGCATCGACGCACGCCTGTCGCGGGACTGCGACCGCTGAGCGCAGCACCTGCCGTGGCATGTACGCTGTGCGCATGAAGAACCTGATCTGGCTGGCCCTGGGCCTGTTCGCCGGCAACGCAGTGGCCGACGACGGGGTGATCTACCGCTGTACTTCCAGCAGCAGCGATGTGCCTACCCTGCAACGCACGCCCTGCCCCACCGGCAGCAAGCAGCAGGTGGTGCGGATTCCGGCGTCCGCCAGTGCGCCGCCTGCATCAGTCACAGCAGCACCTGCGCCGCCGCCCGAACCGGCGACAGCGGGTACATCGCCCGCTTCGGTGCCCAGCCCCCGCCGCCCGGGCGAAGGACGCACGATCATGGAAGCCGGCATGGTCGAACGTGAAGGCGGCGATGTGATACTCGACAGTGCATCGCTGCCACGCCAGGCTGATGCCGCGCCGGACAGCAATGCGCCGCCGAAGCCGCCGCTGCCGCCCATCTTCCAGTGCACCGACAGCCAGGGCGGTGGCTACCTGCACGAATACGAAGCTGCCCCAGGCCGCTGCGAACTGATGACCGTGCAGGGCCTGGGCGGCGCCACACCGGTCAACGCTGCAGGCTGCGAAGTGGTGCGCGACCGCTGCGAGGAACTGCCGGAAGCGCAGCGCTGCAGCAGCTGGCAGCAACGCTTCCGCGACGCACGTGGCCGCGAGCGGTTCGCCTCGCCGGAGAACCGCGACAACGCCCGGGGGGAACGCGAACGGTTGCAGGGCGTACTGGAGGCCAGCAACTGCCCGGTACCGGGGTGACTGCCATGCGGTAGTGCGGGCCGCTGGCCGGCAACTGCAATCACCTGAAGATCCCGTGGTTGCCGGCCAGCGGCCGGCACTACCACCGCATGATCAGAACCCGTAGCGCAGGAAACCGCCATCCACTGCGATGCATTCGCCGGTGACATAGCTGGCCGCCGGCAAGCACAGGAAGCCCACCGCGGCAGCCACTTCCTCCGGCTCGCCGATACGGCGCATCGGCGTGCGGTTGATCACTTCCTCGTAGTAGTCCGGGTCCGACAATGGACCGGACGTGCGCCGCGTGCGGATGTACCAGGGCGCCACCGCGTTGACCCGGATGCCATCCTCGGCCCACTCGACGGCCAGGTTGCGGGTCATCTGGTGCATCGCGGCCTTGGTCATGCCATAGACCACGCCACTGCGCACGTGGGTCAGGCCGGACACGCTGCCGACGTTGACGATCGACGACGACGCGTGCCGGGCCAGCAGCGGATGCGCGTAGCGCGACAGCTCGAAGGCCGAGAACAGGTTGGTCTCGAAGATCTTGCGCCACTCGTCCTCGGAATACTCCGTGGCCGCCTTGGTGACGTTGCCACCAGCGTTGTTGACCAGGATGTGCAGGCCATCACTGTGGTCTTCCACCCAGTCCAGGATCTGGCGGCGGTCCTCGTCATCGGAGACGTCCGCGGCCAGCGCATGCACCTGGTGCTGCGGATACACATCCAGCAGTTCGTCGCGCGCGGTCTCCAGCATGTCGATATCGCGGCCGACGATCATCAGATCGGCGCCGAGCCCCGCCAGTTCATGCGCGATGGCCAGGCCGATGCCGGCGCTGGCGCCGGTGATCAGGGCCGTCTGGCCGTCCAGGCGCCACCGTTGCTGGGTCATGTGTCCTCCGGGGCCGCGCCCACTGCATTTCGATGCCGCAAGGATACGCGCTCACGGCGGCGCTCGGCCGGGGATGCGACACTTGCCCATACGCCCACCGCGGAGAGCCGCCATGCGCATCCTGATCCTGTCCACGTCGCTGCTGGCCAGCCTGCTGCTGGCGGCCTGCCAGCGGCCGCCCACGCCGAATCCGGAGAAGCCACCGGTGCCACGAGCGATGTCGCGTGCGATCAACGAGCCGCTGGACCGCGCCAAGGACGTGCAGAAAACCGTCGATGATGCTGCCGCGCGTGAGCGCAAGGCCGAGGCCGACGCGGCGCAATGACCGGTGCGGTCAGAGCCCTTTGCGAAGCCAAGGGATCCGACCCCATGAACGAAAACGCCCGGCCTGAGCCGGGCGTTTTCATTCGATAGCGTTGCCGGTCAGAACCCGCAGAAGCAGTACGCCAGCGCCTTCACCGGTGCGCCGTTGCCCTTTTCGCGGGCCGCGTTCTCGACGAAGCGCAACTGAGTGTCCACTTCCGGCATCGTGCGTGCCAGCATCATCCGCGCCATGCCCGAATCGGACAGCATCCAGGCACCGGCACGACTGCCAGCGAAACCGCTGACGAACTGCGCGAACGGCGTGGCTGCCTTCTCGATGTAGCGCACGCGATAGGCATCGGACTTGCCCAGCTTGGCGCGGCTGGCCGCATCGGCCACCGCATCCTTCAGGCCACCGAAGGCATCGACCAGGCCGCGTTCCTTGGCCTGTGCACCGCTCCACACGCGGCCGCGGGCCACCTCGTCCACGGCCTCGACCGGCTTCTTGCGCGCGTCGGCGACGCGACCGGTGAAGTCGGCGTAGCCTTTGTTGATCACCGACTGGATGACCTGTCCCACGGCCGGATCCATCGGGCGGGTGACATCGAATGCACCCGCAAAACGGGTGGTGCCGACACCGTCAGTGTGCACGCCGATCTTGTCCAGCGCGCGGCTGAAGTTCGGTACCATGCCGAAGATGCCGATCGAACCGGTGATGGTCGACGGATCGGCGTAGATGCGATCGGCATTCATGCTGATCCAGTAGCCACCGGAGGCAGCCAGGTCGCCCATCGACACCACCACCGGCTTGCCAGCGGCCTGCAGCGCCACCACTTCACGGCGGATCTGCTCGGAGGCGAACACCTCACCGCCCGGCGAATCCACGCGCAGCACCACGGCCTTCACGTTGTCGTCGTCGCGCGCGGCGCGCAACAGCGCTGAGGTCGACTCGCCGCCGATGCGGCCGGCCGGCAGGTCGCCACCGCTGATCTCGCCGGCAGCCACCACCACGGCCACCTGCGGACGCGAGTCCACCGGGTTGCGGCGGGCGTCGAGCAGGGCCAGGTAACGGCCGAAGTCGACGTTGCGGAAACCACCGTCGGCGTCTTCGTCGGCCACGCCGCGCTCGATCATCAGATCCTCGAATTCCTCGCGGGTCTTCAGCGCGGTCACCAGCTTCTGCTGCAGCGCGAACTTGGCCAGGTCGCCACCGGCGGCGGCAATGCCTTCCGGCAGCGTGTCGATGCCGGCAGCCAGCTGCGCCGGATCCAGGCGGCGCGCCTTGGCGATGTCGCCCAGGTAGCGCTGCCACACATCGTTCATCCAGAACAGGTCGGCTTCCTTGGAGGCCGGCGACGCGGCGTCAAGCACGTACGGTTCGGCCGCGGACTTGTACTCGCCCACCTTGAACAGGTGCACGTCCACGCCCAGCTTGTCCTGCAGGCCGGTGCGGAAGTACTGGCGGTAGCGGCCGAGGCCTTCGAGCACGACCGAACCCATCGGGTCCAGGTAGACCTCGTCGGCCTGCGCGGCCAGCAGGTACTGCGACTGGCCCATGCTCTCGCTGTAGGCCACCAGCTGCTTGCCGGAGGCACGCAGATCCTGCAGCGCGGCGGCCACTTCACGCAGCGAAGCGAAGCCGGACGGCTGCAGCTTGTCCAGCTCCAGCACCACGCGCTCGATCTTCTTGTCGTCCTTGGCCGACTCGATCACCCGCAGCAGATCGCGCAGCTGGATCTCTTCGGCACCGTTGTCACCCACCGCCTTGGCGAGTGCGCGGCTGACCGGATCGGCACTGAACTGCTCGACCAGGCGGCCCTCCGGCGCGATCACCAGGGTGGTGCGGTCCTGCAGTGACTTGCTGGCACCGGCGCCCATGCCGGCGGCGATGACGAACATCACCAGCAGCAGGAACAGCAGGCCGAAGAACACCAGGTTGAGGATCAACCGGCGGGTGAAGTTCATGACGTCCCACAGCCCGATGAAGAAACTGGCGACGGGGTTGCGACGCGCCGGGGGCAGCGGGGGCACGGGTTGATTCATGGAACGCTCCGGATGGCTTCTTGCCGTGGTACCAGCATAGCCGGTGCCGCGTGATGCGGCATCGGACACAAGTCAGGGGATCGCCCGCCATGGGGCGGCATGGCGGGCAGGAAGATCAGGACAGCGCGGACTGCCCGATGCGCTGGCTGCTACGGCGCAGGCGCCAGCCCATCAGGATGGCAGCGGCGGTCAGGCCGACGATCAGGCCGATCCACATGCCCTGCGGGCCCATGCCCAGCCCCAGGCCGAGCCCGGCGCCGAGCGGCATGCCCAGGCCCCAGTACGCGAACATGGCGATGAACATCGGCACGCGGGTGTCCTTGAGGCCGCGCAGCGCACCCGCCGACAGCACCTGGATGCCGTCCGGGAACTGGAAGGTGGCCGCGTACAGCAGCAGGGTCGAGGCCAGGCCGGCCACGGCCAGGTCGTTGGTGTACACACCGACGATGGCATCGTGGCCGAACAGCAGCACCGCCGCTGACAACGTCTGCGTGCCCATGATGATCGCGTAACCGGCCCACGCCGCACGCCGCACGCCGAAGCCGTCACCACGGCCGACCGCATGGCCGACGCGCACGGTGGTGGCCTCGGCCACGCCCATCGGGATCATGAAGCACAGCTGCGCGACGTTGATCGCGATCTGGTGTGCCGCCGCTTCATTGGCACCCAGGCGGCCGATCAGCAAGGCGGTGACGATGAACAGGCCGCCTTCCATCAGCACGGTGATGCCGATCGGCAGGCCGGTGCGCAGCAGCTCCCAGATCGCCTTCCAGCGCGGTCCCTCGAAGTGCGAGAACAGCTGCAGATGGGCGAAGCGCTTGGTCCGCCACAGATACAGGGCGAATGCGGTCGCCTGCAGCCACATCATCACCGCCGAAGCGATGCCGAGGCCCTCGGCCCCTAACTCCGGGAAGCCGAGCTTGCCATTGGCCAGCACGTAGCCCATCGGTGCCAGCACCAGCAGGCCACCGAAGCCGAGCAGCATGGTCGGCAGCGTCCAGTGCATGCCCTCGCTGAGATAACGCATGCAGAAGTACAGGGTCAGCGCCGGGCCACCCCAGCGCACCGCATGCAGGAACGCGGTCGCCCCCGGCACGATGTCCGGCGCGATGCCGAAGGCCGGCAGCAGCGGCGGCACCACGGTGAGGAAGGTGAACATGATCAGCCCCAGCCCCAGCGCCAGCCACAGTGCCTGGCGGAACAGCGGGCCGATCTCGCGCTCGCGGCCGGCGCCGTGCAGCTGCGACACCGAAGCGGTGAGCGAGATCAGGGTGCCGATCGGAATCAGCATTGGCAGCCACAACAACGCCGTACCGATGGTGACTGCGGCAAGGGTCGCCGTAGCGTGGTGGCCGGCAATCACGTTGTCGACGAAGGAGATCAGACCGGTGGACACATGGCCCAGCACGAGCGGCAGGGCGAGCAGACCGGTGGCGCCGACTTCCTTGCTGAAGCGCGGCGTGGAGGTTGCAGTAGACATAAGGTGCTTGACGCGAACTGCGGTTGCGCGCGAAGGGCACAGGCACCGGGTTGCGGGCGCCCATCTTACGCGGGCGGCGCCTGCATTCCCATGACATGGCGTGAATGCTGGGTTTCAGCCGCCCCAAGCAAAAAGGGGACGGAGGGGATTAAGTCGCATTCGGCACTGACTGGCCTGATACGACTTAATCCCCTCCGTCCCCTTTTCTACTGGCCGGCCTGGCGCTTTAGCCAGCTGTCGCGCTCGGCGGCGGGCACGGCGAGGAAGGCGCTGCGTACCGTGTCGCGTTCCTGCGGCGGCGTGCGCTGCGCGACCAGGGCCAGCTGGGCCAGCTGCGCCGGGTTGAGCTGGCGCAGCACGGCCAGCGCGGTCTCGCGTTGCTCCGGTGGCACGAATCCGAACAGTCCGTGCAGCTTGGGGAATTCCAGGCCCAGCTGCGGGCCCAGCCGCCATCCGTCGCGGAACGCCTGATCCTGCGCCTGGAATTGCTGCCGCATGCGCTGCTGTTGATCGGCCGGCAGCGAATTGAAGCGCGCAGCCGCCTGACGGATGCGCTCGCGCTCTGCTTCCGGCAATGCGCGCCAGGCGGCGTAGTCGGCACGGCGCTGTCGCTGCTGCTGCGCATCCAGCTGGACGAATTCGGCAGGTGCTGTTGCAGCGGTCGACGCCGGCGTGGCCGGCGAACTGCCCGGAACCGGTGGCGGCAACGGCACGCTCAACGGCTGCGGTGCGGCGGACAGCGACAGCGGCAGGGCCAGCAGCAAGCTGGCGAGCACGTACTTATTCATCGGCGGCAGCCGTTTCCAGCGTGGCACTGGCCGGCTCCGGCCGGCTCGGCTTGGCTTGCGATTCATCCACCGGCAGCGGGCCGCCCGCGGCAGTCCACGCGTACAGGTCGGCATCGGCGACCAGCGGGTAGTCGCGATCTGCCAGCATCGCTGCGTCATCATTGGCTTGCGCCTGGCCCGCGTCCGGTGCGGCGTCCACCTTGCTCGGTGGCAGGGCTTCCACGGTCACCGGACCGGCTTCGCCCACCACGCCCTCCGGCAAGGGTGCATCGCTGCCGAACGAATGTCCCTGCAGGTGGCGCCACCCCAGCGCGGCGGCCAGCAGTACCGCCACGGTCACCAGCAGGATCAGCGGACCGCGCCAGCGCGGCCTGGCATTCGCGCGGCGGCGCTTGCCGTTGGCGGCCGCACGCTCGTCCCGCTGCGGTGCGCGCCAGCTGGAGGCCGGTGCTTCATTGTGGGTGGTGGGTGCGGCCGGCTGCTGCAGTTGCTGCAGGCGTGCGGCCGGCAGGTCACGGACACGGGCCTGTACCTGCTCGGCCAACTGGCGCCAGGCCACGGCATCGGGCCGACCCTGGGCATCACGCGGGCAGGCATCGGCCAGCAGGTGCTGGTAACCGGCCTCGTCCTGGTCGAGCACGCGCATGGCGATGCCCTCGTCCAGGCTGCCGCCCACCCGCAGCAGCAGCGCCAGTCGTGGAAGTGGCGGCATCGCGCCCAACGCGGCCAACGACGGGGCCCACTGCCCGCCCGCCGGCTCGCGCAGCGCTTGGCGCTGGCCCAGCAGGGTCCAGAAGCGGGTCGGCCATTGCGCCATCGGCAGGTCGCTGGCGACCGCCGCAAACGCGCGCATCACTGCCACCAGGGTCTGCTCGGCACGCGCGGCATCGCCGCACTGCAGTTCAGCCACCACCAGGGCGCGGCGTTCGACGCCACGCAGGAACGCCGACAGCGCGCCGGCCGCGGTCGAGGAAACAGGGGCGGGCACAGCCGTCATCGGTCACTCCAAAGGTCTGCCGGCATGATAGCGGCAGCCCATCGGCACCCGTAGGACTTGCGCCCACAGGCACTTCGTGCTGCAGGTTGTGCACAGCACCACGCTCCCCGCGCGGGAAATTGCGGCATGCCGCTGAATTCACTCTGTTTCAGCAATGTTTCACACTCAAGTTGTTGATTTTGAATAACTTTGAAGTGTGGCGATTTTTTGACCAACCCAAGGGTGAGCTCGTCGCCATCGGCCTCCTGCGTTCCCGTCGACCGGTAACGCACAACGTTATCCACAGAACATGTGGATAAGACTGAATCTCCAATGGACACCGATATTTAGGTGACATTTATGATTCAACGGTCGTCGCCCGGGCACGTCTGCCCCCTGCCATTCGCGCATGCATGGCCCGTTACACTGGCCCGATGCTTTCACCCGTTCCGACCCTGCAGGTCGCCCTGCCCGTCCCCCTGCCCCGCCTGTTCGACTACCTGTCGCCGGAGGGCGATGGCCCCACGGCCGCGGTCGGCTGCCGCCTGAAGGTGCCGTTCGGCAACCGCGAGCTGGTCGGCGTGGTGGCCGGCCACGGCCAGACCGACGACGGCCAGGGACTGCGCCAGGCGCTGGCCTGGTGCGACCGGCAGCCGCTGCTGCAGGGCGAACTCTGGCAGAGCCTGCAGTGGCTGGCGCGCTACACCCATGCGCCACTGGGCGAGGTGCTGAGCACCGCCCTGCCCGGCCCGCTGCGCCATGGCGAGGCCCTGCCCGACACCCACCACTGGGGTTGGCAGCTGACCACCGAAGGCCACGCCCAGCGCGAAAAGCTGCGCGCCGGAAGCCGTCCGCGGCAGCTGGCCGAGCTGCTGGCAGGAGCGATCGTGGATGAGGACGTGCTCGGCGAACGCATGGCCGACTGGCGCACCGCTGCACGCAGCCTGGCCAAGCGCGAACTGGCCGAGCGCGTGGCGATGACGGTGGCACCGCAGCATGCGCAGCCGCTGCCCGGCCCCACGCTCAACCCGGACCAGGCCGGGGCGGTGGCTGCGATCAACGCTGCCGACGGCTTCCAGCCGTTCCTGCTGGACGGCGTGACCGGCAGCGGCAAGACCGAGGTCTACCTGCAGGCGATCATCCATTGCCTGGCGCAGGGCAGGCAGGCGCTGGTGCTGGTGCCGGAAATCGGCCTGACCCCGCAGACCCTGGCACGTTTCCGCGGCCGCCTGGGCATCGCCGTGCACGCCTTGCATTCGGGGTTGAACGACAACGAGCGCGCGCGCGTCTGGGCGGCCGCCTCCCGCGGCGAAGCGCGGGTCATCGTCGGCACCCGCTCGGCGGTTTTCACGCCATTGCCGCAGGCCGGCCTGCTGATCGTCGACGAGGAACACGACGGCAGCTACAAGCAGCAGGACGGCATCCGTTACCACGCGCGCGATTTCGCTCTGGTGCGCGCCAAGGCGCTGGGCATTCCGGTGCTGCTCGGCAGCGCCACCCCTTCGCTGGAAACGCTGCACAACGCCTACGCCGGGCGCTACACGCACCTGCGCCTGAAGCAGCGCGCCGGCGATGCCCGGCCACCGCGCGTGCGCATCCTCGATGTACGCAAGCGGCCGCTGCACGATGGCCTCTCGGCCGATGTGCTGGCCGGCATCGGCGAACACCTGCAGCGTGGCCAGCAGGTACTGGTGTTCAAGAACCGCCGTGGCTACGCACCGGTGCTGCTGTGCCACGACTGCGGGTGGACCGCGCCTTGCCAGCGCTGCGATGCGCCGATGACCGTGCATGGCGGCGGCCGACGCCTGCAGTGCCACCACTGTGGCGCGCGCCAACCGGCGCCGTTGGCATGCCCGGCCTGCGGCAGCCTGGCGCTGCAGCCGCAGGGCATCGGCACCGAACGCCTGGAAGAACACCTCACCGCCGCCTTCGCCGATTTCCCGGTGGTGCGCATCGACCGTGGCACCACCTCACGCCGCGATGCGCTGGAACAGCAGCTGGCGAAACTGGGCGACCAGCCCGGCATCCTGGTCGGCACGCAGATCCTGGCCAAGGGCCACGACCTGCCGAAGCTGACCCTGGTGGTGGTGGTCGGCATCGACGAAGGCCTGTTCTCCGCCGACTTCCGCGCCAGCGAGAAGCTGGCGCAGCAGCTGATCCAGGTGGCCGGTCGTGCAGGACGTGCGCGTGACCCCGGCGAGGTCTGGCTGCAGACCCATCACCCGGGTCACCCGCTGCTGGAAACCCTGGTGAGCGGTGGCTACCACCCGTTCGCGCAGGCCGAGTTGAACCAGCGGCAAGCCGCAGGGTTCCCCCCGTTCGCGCACCTGGCGCTGATGCGCGCCGAAGCGCAGCAGGTCGAGCACGCCAATGCGTTCCTGCTGGCTGCGCGGCAGTTGCTGGGCGAGCAGAACGTGGTGGAGGCGTACGGCCCGATGCCGGCGCCGATGCCGCGGCGCGCGGGCTACCAGCGCACACAGCTGCTGCTGTCGGCGCCGCAGCGGCCACCCTTGCATGGCGTGCTCGCGCAGCTGGTTCCGCAGCTGTATGCGCTGCCGGAAGCACGCAAGGTGCGCTGGTCGCTGGATGTGGATCCAACGGACCTGTATTGAGGGGTCAGAGCCCACCCGTCGGGTGGGATCCGACCCCGATGCCCAGGGGTCGGATCCCTTTTCGCAGAAAAGGGCTCTGACCCCGGACGCCTTCGCTTACGTCAGCGGCGACATCACGCCGCGCTGGTAGGCCGGGCGCTCACGCAGCCGCGCATACCAGTCAGCCAGATGCGGCAGCTCCGGTCGCTGGATCGGCAGCTCGTACCAGGCGTAGACCAGCGAGCCCAGCGGGATGTCGCCCATCGCGAACTTCTCGCCCGACAGCCACGGCTGCCTGGCCAGGGCAGCGTCGGCCATCGCCAGGTAGTCACCGGCGCGCACGATGGCGGCATTGATCCGCGCTTCATCGCGGTCGGCCGGCGCGGTGCGCATGATGCCCCAGACCAGGTCGCTGTACAGCGGCGCCATCCGCGACGTGCTCCAGTCCATCCACTTCTCGGCCTGGGCGCGTTCCATCGGGTCCTCAGCGTACAGGGTGCCCAGTGCATAGCGGGCGCTCAGGTAACGCACGATGGTGTTCGATTCCCACAGCGGCAAGCCGTGGTCTTCGATCACCGGCACCAGGCCGTTGGGATTCATCGCCTGGTACTCCGGCGTCTGCGTACCACCATGGCTGCCACCGACTTCGATGGATTCGTACGGCAGGCCGATTTCCTCGGCGCACCACAGTACCTTGCGGACGTTGCTGGAATTGCGGCGGCCCCAGATCTTCAACATGCGGGTTTTCCTTGCTGGCAATGCGAGCGGCAACGATACGCCTGACCGGGTGGAGATGTCCGTGCCGGATGCGGGATCTGGCATCCGGGCATTGCCGGCCAGCGGCAGGCACTACCTGTTCTTTTTTGGCAGCGCGCGCACGTAGGACGACTTGCCGTCCTTCTTCAGCTCGAACAGGCCGATCGCCGCCAGCAGGTCGCTGAGCTTGCCGTAGCCATAGTTGCGCGGATCGAACGAGGCCTGGTTGCCGATCTGGCTGCCGACCGGGCCGAGGTGCGACCAGCCATCCTCACCCTCGGCCGCGGACACCGCACGGCGCAGCATCTTCACCAGCCGGGTGTCACTGCGCATTTCCGCACCGCTCTTGCGTGGACGCGCATCGTCGTTGGCCACCGGCTCGTTCGAGGCCTGCTCGCTGGACGCCTGTTCGGCATCGGGCACGCTGGCATGGGTCTGGCCCAGTGCCTCCAGGTAGGTGAACTTCGAGCACGCATTGACGAATGGCTCGGGCGTCTTCTTCTCGCCGAAGCCATATACCTTCACGCCATCGGTCAGCAGGCGCATCACCATCGGGGTGAAGTCCGCATCGCTGGAGACGATGGCGAAGCCATCAAGGTTGCGCGCGTACAGCAGGTCCATGGCATCGATCACCATCGCCATGTCCGAAGCGTTCTTGCCCTTGCTGTAGGCGAACTGCTGGATCGGGCGGATCGCATACTCATGCAGCACCGCTTCCCACCCCTTCAGTCGCGGGCTCTTCCAGTTGCCGTAGGCACGGCGCACGTTGGCCACGCCGTAGCGGGCGACTTCGGCCAGGACCTCGTCGATCTTCGAGGCCGGCGCATTGTCGGCGTCAATCAACAGGGCGATGCGCTTTTCCGGTTCGCTCATGGGCTCCTCACGGGCCGTTGCCTGAACCCGAGTATCGCCGATCCGGGCAGGCGCTGACGTGACAGGTGGCTGCCGTGCGAAGATGCCAGGCGCTTCCCCCGATGCCCCCACTGGAGTGAGTCGATGAGTCGCGAGCGCGTTCCCCACCTGGTCGTTGTCGGCGGCGGTTTTGCCGGTCTCTGGGCCACCCGCGCCCTGGCCCGCGAGCGCATACGCATCACCCTGGTCGATCGCCGCAACCATCACCTGTTCCAGCCGCTGCTGTACCAGGTGGCCACCGCCGGCCTGTCCGCACCGGATATCGCCGCACCGCTGCGCCACATCCTCGGCCACCAGCGCAATGTGGAAGTCCGCCTCGGCGAAGTGGTGGCCATCGACAAGCGGGCGCGGCAGATCCGCATGGCCGATGGCAGCACGCTGGACTACGACAGCCTGCTGCTGGCCACCGGCGCCACCCACGCCTACTTCGGCAACGATCAGTGGGCCGATGATGCGCCCGGCCTGAAGACGCTGGACGATGCCATCGCGCTGCGCCGCAAGCTGCTGCTGGCGTTCGAACGCGCCGAGGCCGAACCGGACCCGGCGAAGAAGGCGGCGTGGCTGAGTTTCGCCATCGTCGGCGGTGGTCCCACCGGCGTCGAACTGGCCGGCACCCTGGCCGAGATCGCGCGCCACACGCTGCGCAACGAATTCCGCCACATCGACCCGGCCAGCGCCAGGGTGCGGCTGGTCGAGGCTGGGCCGCGCGTGCTGTCATCGTTCCCGGATGTGCTTTCGCTGAAGGCGCGCCGCCAACTGGAAAAGCTGGGCGTGGAAGTGCTGACCGGTACCCCGGTGAGCGACATCGACAGCCAGGGCTTCAAGCTCGGCGAACAGTTCGTACCGGCGCGCACCGTGGTCTGGGCCGCCGGCGTGGCCGCTTCACCGCTGGCGCGCACGCTGGACGTGCCACTGGACCGCGCCGGACGCGTGCCGGTGCAACCGGACCTGACCCTGCCCGGTCACCCGGAGCTGTTCGTGGCCGGCGACCTGGCCGCACTGAGCCAGGCCGACGGCAAGCCGGTACCCGGGGTGGCACCGGCCGCCAAGCAGATGGGCAAATACGTGGCCGAGGTGATCCGCGCGCGCCTGCACGGCAAGCCCGAGCCCGGCCCGTTCAAGTACGCCGACTACGGCAACCTGGCCACCATCGGCCGCATGGCCGCGATCGTGCACCTGGGCCGGCTGCAGCTTTCCGGCGTGCTGGCCTGGTGGTTCTGGCTGGCCGCGCACGTGTTCTTCCTGATCGGCTTCCGCAACCGCATCGTGGTGCTGCTGAACTGGGCGGTCGCGTACTGGAGCTACCAGCGCAGTGCGCGCATCATCTTCGGTGATGACCGCGACGACCGGCGGCCGAAGCGGTAGGGCTGCACGCAACGGGGTCCGATCCCTTTCCGCAGGAAAGGGCTCTGACCCGGTCAACACCCTCCACGCATGGCGTGGATCTACCGGTTCATCGGGCCACCGGACACCCGTCGTTTCGACGAGGTCCGGCAGAAGTCCTCCTTCCTTGCGGTGTCGGCAATCTGCGCGGTACTCCAATGCCGGGTGATCCAGATCGTCAATGCGGTACTGCTGAGCTGCCAGCGCAGCATGCCGCGCTGCGGTTGCCGCCACAGGTAGCGCCGGGCAATCCAGAAGGCCTCCCGCTCCACTTCAGGCACCTTCTTCATCGCGTCGTTGTCGAAGAACTGGGCGGTGTAGCGCCAGGGGTTCATCGGCTGGTATCCCGCCCGTGGCTCACTGCTGCACGCAGCCACACCACTGGGCGCACGGTCGGCCGGCTTCGGCCGACCGCCTGCCAATGCCAGCCCGAGCAGGTACAGCAGGCCAGGCAGCAGCGCGATGCCGGCGACCAGCACGACGACGGAGATCCATGCCTTGCCGGCGGCACGCATCGCTCACTGCGCCTTCGGCTTCGGGTACCACAATGCGTTGACGATGACCCAGCGCTGGTCGAAGCGCCCCATGTGGAAGTAATCGACGAACCACGGGGTTTCCAGCCGCACCGAGGCCGCGTTGCCGGTCACGTCCAGCACCGTGCAGCGACGATCCCATTGATCCTTCGGGGTCTTCAACGCGCCCTGCTTCGTCAGCGAGACCAGTTCTTCCTTCGACATCCGGCGCAGGCCCAGGCGTTCGTCGGGCGTATCGCCGAGCACCGCTCGCTTGGCCAGGTCCGGATGCAGGGAGCGGGCGACGCGCTGCGGGTCGGCCTCCAGCTGGCCATCGACGTAGTCGTGGCAGGTGGCTTCGATGGCCGCGAGGGTGGCCGGGTCGGCGGCAGGGCTCGTTGCGGCGGAAAGAGCGAACAGCAGGGCGATCGTGGACATCCGGGTCTCCAGCGCTGGGCGCGGGGCGATCATCGCATGGGCTGGGTAGCCCATCCACGCGTGGCGTGGATCTACAGGACCGGCGCCTGCAGCCAGGCCAGCTTGCGTTCGCGCGGCTGCTGCTTGAGTTGCCACTCGGCCCGCGAGGCGGCGGCCCGGTCCGGGTATTCGCGCACGGCCAGCACGCGCAGCGGTGGCCGGGCCCGGGTGTAGCGCGCGCCCTTGCCGGCCTGGTGGGCGGCGAATCGCGCCTCCACATCGGTGCTGATGCCGGCGTAATAACTGCCATCGCGGCATTCGAGCAGGTACAGGAACCACGGGCGGAGGGACGGGGCCATGCCCGGATTATGCCGTGCTGCACTGCAGCGGATATACTGGCGCCCGAATGCAGGAGAGTGGCGCCGCGCTGGCGCCCGCCGAAGGCGCAGGCTCCCATGATCGCTCAGGCCGGTGGGCTGGAATCCCACCAACCATGCATTCGACTCGCCGAGCTGGAGAGAGGTCACCGGGCACGCCCGGGACGATCCGCCGAAGGGGCACGCGGCCAACGCCGCTGAACTCTCAGGCAAAAGGACAGCGGGAGCGGCACCGGTCATCGTCATCCCGTCATTGCGCAGGCAGTGGTGGCAGTTGCGCATGGCCGGCCCCACCGCGCCCGGAGCCTGTTCCATGCTGCTGTCCATCATCTACCTGATTGCCATTTCCGCCGAAGCCATGACCGGTGCACTGTCTGCCGGCCGCCGCCGCATGGACCTGTTCGGTGTGGTCATGATCGCCTGCGTCACCGCCCTCGGGGGCGGCTCGCTGCGCGACATCCTGCTCGGCCACTACCCGCTGGGCTGGGTGAAGCATCCCGAGTACCTGGGTTTCACCGTGTGCGCGGCGCTGATCGCCACCTGGGTGGCGCGCTGGATGCACCACTTCCGGCGCACCTTCCTGGTGCTCGATGGCCTGGGCCTGATCGCCTTCACCCTGATCGGCTGCTCGATCGCGCGCGAGGCCGGCCATGCGATGCCGATCGTGCTGATCGCCGGCATGCTGACCGGCGCGTTCGGCGGCGTGCTGCGCGACATCCTCTGCAACGAGGTGCCGCTGATCTTCCAGAAGGAGCTGTACGCGATCATCGCACTGCTGACCGGTGCGGCCTATCTGTTGCTGCTGCATTGGGGCGTGGCCGATGCCACTGCGATCCTGTGCTGCCTCGGCGGCGGCTTCGCGCTGCGCCTGCTGGCGATCCACTATCGCTGGGAAATGCCGAAGTTCGTGTACCACGACGAAGTGCATTGAGCCTCTTCGTAGCGTCGAGCCATGCTCGACTGCGCTTTGCAGGAAGCCAACGCGCGTCGCGCGCACGTCGAGCATGGCTCGACGCTACAAATATCGGCATCACCACCCCGGCGATGTACCTGGCGCTGTCGCTCATGCGCAGCGCCAGGCGCATCGCCGGTGCAGATGGGCCGGCCTCCAACTCCGGCCGGCCCTGATCGCGGCCGCACCCCCGCAGGCGCTGGCCGCCATCCACACACGTGCCGCACTCAGGCGGCTTCGGACACCTTCACGTCGCGACGGGCACGCACGGCCGCAGCCAGCCGCTCCAGCACCGTCACGGTGGTGTCCCAGTCGATGCAGCCATCGGTGATGCTCTGCCCGTAGACCAGCGGCTGGCCTTCCACCAGTTCCTGGCGGCCCCCGACCAGATGGCTCTCGATCATCACGCCCACGATGCGCTGTTCGCCGTCTTCCAACTGAACGGCGATGTCGTCGATCACCTTCGGCTGGTTCTCGGGGTTCTTCAGGCTGTTGGCATGGCTGGCATCGATCATCAGTCGCGCCGGCAGCTTGGCCTTGGCCAGCACCTGGCAGGCCTCAGCCACGCTGCCAGCGTCGTAGTTCGGTTGCTTGCCACCGCGCAGGATCACATGGCAATCCGGGTTGCCGGTGGTCGACACGATGGCAGTGCCCCCCTGCTTGGTGACCGACAGGAAATGATGCGGGTTGGATGCCGCACCCACCGCGTCGGCGGCGATCTTCACGTTGCCATCGGTGCCGTTCTTGAAGCCGACGGGGCACGACAGCCCCGAAGCCAGCTCGCGATGCACCTGGCTTTCGGTGGTGCGTGCGCCGATCGCGCCCCATGCCACCAGGTCGGCGATGTACTGCGGCGAGATCACATCGAGGAATTCAACACCGGCCGGCAGGCCGAGCTTGTTGATGTCGCGCAGCAGGCCACGGGCGATGCGCAGGCCCTTGTCGATCCTGAAGCTGCCGTCCAGGTCCGGGTCGTTGATCAGGCCCTTCCAGCCCACCGTGGTGCGCGGCTTCTCGAAGTACACGCGCATGACGATTTCCAGCTCGCCAGCCAGCGCATCGCGCAGCGGCTTCAGGCGCTGGGCGTACTCGATGGCGGCCTTCGGGTCGTGGATCGAGCACGGGCCCACCACCACCGCCAGGCGATCGTCGCGGCCGTGCAGGATCTGGTGCAGGGCCGCGCGCGAGGCGCTGACGGTGTCGGAAGCTTCATCGTCACAGGGCAGCATCGCCAGCAGCTGGGCTGGCGGTGTCAGCGGTTCGATGGTGCGGATACGCAGGTCGTCGGTGTGCGGGGGCATTGCAGGAGATCTCCGGAACGTTGGGGGTCCCCAGCGTGGCGGCATGAAAAAAGCCGCCAGGTTCGCTGGCGGCTTTCGGGAATGCGTCTGAAGCTTTCTTCAGGGTGAGCGCAGTCCTTCCTCCGCCAGTGGCTTCGGAAAGTAATACCAGTAAAAGCGGGTAGCGGCTGCGTTCATGGGATCTATTGATAGCACAGCTTTTGCGCAGTGCAAAATGTTTCATCCGCAACTGGGGGCGCGGTTCAGTGATGCGCCTGACTGCGCAGCGCACGCGGTGGCCGCTGTGCAACGTCGCTCATCTGCCATGCACTTCCACGTCCAGCAGCAGGCCTTCGTGGATGTCGGCCCAGCGCTCCAGCACGCGGTCCAGCTCCTGCCGGGCCTCGTCCAGCTGCTCGGGATTGAGCAGGGAACGGGCGGTGTAGAGATCGGACACCAGCCGGCGCAGTACCGCTTCCGGGATGGCCACCGAGGGCTCTTCCATCTGCGGCAGCTGCAGTGCCGGCGTATCACCCTGCGGGCCGTACAGCGTTACCTGGAGCGTGCTCTGCATGATCAACTTCCCTGCGGATGGACATGGGCAATGTCCTGTTTACCGCGTCCGGGTGACAGGCGCATGTGCCATGCGCGTCCGGAGGCGCTGCTACAAGGCGGCCAGGTCGGCAAGGTGCTGCCCCATCCCATCGTCTGCGCCGACGGCATTGGTGGTGGCGAAGTACTGATGCCAACCGGTGGCGGCAATGCCTTCCAGCAGGGCGTCGGCGTCTCCCCGGCTCGCGCACCTCCATACAGCGTAGAACTGCTCGCTGCCACCGTGCGCTGCGCCCTCCGCGACACGCCCCATCGCCACCGGTGCGATGCGAACCGGATCGAACTGCTGCATGCCTGCGCCGATGCGGGTGAAGAAGGCGGTGCGTTGGTCAGGCGGGAGAGCGGTCCAGGCCGGGGTGGCGGTGTAGAGCTCGATGAGGGTGTAGGACATGGAAGGTCTTCCTTGAGGTTGATGAGATTGCAGGCCGGCAGCCGGCACTACCGCAACGAGCGCAGGGCGCGTTTGCGGATGTAGGCATTGGCATCGCCAGGGTGCTGCTGTTGCCACCGCGCGCACAGCTCACGCAGCCACTGCGGTTGAGTCTTGCCGGCATCGTTGAGCCAGTTCCCGACCGAGTCCTGCACGTAGCGCGCCGGGTCGTTGGCCATTGCTTCCAGCATCGGCAATGCGAGTTCTGGATGCTGCTTGAACAGCACGATATGCGTGGACCACACGCCTCGTGGGCGCAGCGCTTCGCAGGCGAAGCGGCGCAGGTTAGGCGATGCTTCCTGCGCCCACACTTGCAGGTACTCAAGCGCCTGCAACGGTGCGGCAACGATGTCGCTGCGCAGCGCCAGCCATGCCCATTCGCGCACGCCGAAGTGCGGGTCGTCAGCCAGCGAACGCATCGCCCGCAGCTTGGTCGGCAGCGCCGCGCCGGCATCGCTGCCAATCAGGTAACAGGCCCAGCCACGCACGGTGTCTGATGCGTGTGCCTGCCAGCGCGCGGGATCACCCTGCCCGGCTTCGCGCAGCAACCGCGCCGCCAGCGCCATGCGCTGGGTGATGCCCTTGCCGGAGGCGTTGCGCATACGTTGCAGCGCTTCCGGCTCGAGCACAGGTGCCACCCCCTGTAGCAGTGCGGCGAAATCCACTGCCAGGCATTCGGCCAGATGCGTGGCAGCGGCATCACCGCTGTTGAGTGCACGCAGCCGTTGCGCGTGAATGGGCGTGCTCATGCGGAGGCTTCCCGCCCGGTGTCCGTGTGCTGCCAGACCTTGCGCAGCAGCTGTGACAGCTGCTGCCGTTCATGAGCATCCAGGCCGTTGAACAGGCCGCTGATCCATTGTGTGTGCTGCTCGAACAGCGACTCGACCAAACGCTTGCCCGGTGCGGTCAACACGATCTGCAGACGACGGCCATCCTCGCCATCGCTGCGACGCTGCAGCAGGCCTTCGCGCTGCAGGGCATCGAGCAGGCCGCTGATGGTGGCCCGGGTCACGCCAGCGCGCTCGGCCAGCGCGTGCGGCGCCAGTGCGCCGCCGGCCCCGTGCAGCAGGAACAGCACGATGAAGCGACCCTCGCTGAGCCCGTGCGGTGCCAACCGTGCAGCGCAGTCGCGATCGATCGACGAGGACAACGAGAGCAGCTGGAAGCACAGGCGCAGCTGCGCGATGTTGGCGTGGCCGCGCCGCTGCGCTTCCTCCAGCAACGCCTGATGCTTGGCTTCGATCATCCTTTCCTCACAGCATGATTAGGCACCTAATCATATGGAGGATTCGCCACTGGAAGCAAATCGGAGTTGACTCAGGAAGTGCGTCCCAGCAGCAGCCGCGCGATCAGTCCCCCGCCCTCACGGTGCAGCAGCTGGAGTTCGCCTGCGTGGCGCTTTGCCACGTTGGCAGCCACGGCCAGTCCAAGTCCGGCGCCCCCGGTGGCGCGGCTACGCGAGCCCTCGCTACGCTGGAACGGTTGCAGCAGGCGTGCGCGATCGATCTCGGCGATGCCAGGGCCGCGGTCCATCACGTCCAGCTGAACCCCGTCACCCGCCATGGCGACCCACAGCTCCACGGCACCCGCGTAGCGCTCGGCGTTGTCGATGAGATTGTCGACCGCGCGCCGGAGCAGCAGCGCATCGCCATGCCACGGCAACGTATCCGGGCCCTGAAGGGAAATGTCGACCCCGCGCAGCAGCGCCGCCTGCACGCACTCCTCCAGCAGCGCTGAAAGATCCAGCATGCGCATCTGCAACGGCTGCAGCTCACCGCGTGCGTAGTCGAGCACCTGCTCGATCATCGTATCCATGCGCTCGATGTCCGCCACCATCCTGGCGGCCTGTGGAGCGGGAGCGAACTCCGCGCGCAGGCGCAGGCCGGTCAGGGGCGTGCGCAGGTCATGCGCCACGGCCGCCAGCATATGCGTCATGTCCCTTGCCTGGGCGCGCAGACGTTCGCGGCCGGTGCTGATCGCTGTGGCCAGTACCTGCACTTCGCGTGGACCGTCATCAGGCAATGGCGTTTCAGCCTGCAGGTCGACCCGTGCGCTGGCTTCAGCCAGGCGTCGCAGCGGGCGCCCCAACCGGATCGCCGCCCACGCCGCCAGAGGTGCCAGCAGGATCGCACCGCCCAGCAGGGCGAGCATCACCTGGCGGCGCCAGGCCGCCAGGTCACTGTGGTCGCTGCCGACCACCCGCCATCGGCCATCGGCCTGCCGCATCCCCAGTTCGAACGGCGGCCACTGCATGGCGGTCAGCAACGCGGCCTGCGATTTCAGCACGCCAGCACGAGCGGAGGCGTCCAGTACCGCGCCACCCTCGATGACCTGCACATCGGGCGCCCTGCCCTGCCCCGTCCACACCAGGCGTACATTTCTGGCCGGCAGGTCCATCTGCAGCGCCACCAACTGGGTGAGCCAGTCACTGGCGCTGCCCCGGGGTGGCGCGTCCTGCGTCGACATATGCAATCCCAGTGGCGCCGGCGCCTGTTCCCCACGCAGCACCTGCATCGCATGGTCCAGCCGCATCGGTGGCGGCGCGGGCCGGGGCATCCACCCCACTACCGCCACGCTGACCAGGGTTGCCAGCAGCAGGCTGGCCAAGGCCAGCATCGCGATCCAGCGGGTGGTCGACCACCGGCTGCTCACAACACCCCTACCTCCGCGTTGAAGCGGTACCCTTCGCCACGCAGTGTCTGCACAAGGGCTTCAGCGCCGGACGCGGCCTGCCCGAGCTTGCGGCGCAGGCGGCTGATCGCAAGGTCGACGGCACGGTCCACGCTGTCGCTGGCTTCTCCGCGACTCAACTGCAGCAGCTGTTCGCGCGCCAGCACCCGCCCGGGACGTTCAGCCAGTGCCAGCAGCAGGGAGAATTCACCGCGGCTCAGCGCCAGTTCGGCACCATCCGGCGCGAACAGGCGACGCTGGTCAGGCAGCAATCGCCAGCCATCAAACCGCAGCTCGCTGGCCACCTGTGCGCGCAGCTTGTCCTGCCTGCGCAGCAGCGCGCGCACCCGCGCCAACAGCTCGCGCGGGTCAAACGGCTTGGCCAGGTAGTCGTCCGCGCCCATCTCCAGGCCGATCACGCGATCCGGCGCGGCCCCCATCGCCGACAGCATCAGGATCGGGATCGCCCGCGCCTGCAGCCGGCGGCATACCGACAGGCCATCCTCACCAGGCATCATCCAGTCGAGGATGATCAGGTCAGGACGTTCAACCTGCAGCAACACGTCCAGCGCTGTTGCATCCGCCGCCACACGCACCTGGTAGCCGTGCAGCAGCAGGTGGTCGGCGATGGCGTCACGAATGCTGGCATCGTCATCGACGACGATGACGCGGATGGGAGTGTTCATTGCCCCAGTATCCCGCACCTGTGTATCAGGACGGTATCAATGCAGATATCGCGTTGATACGCCGCTGCGCGCCAATGGTCGCCCACGATCACTGCGGAGTCTCCCCTTGCGCCTGTTCCTGCTGCCTCTGTTCGCCATCCCCTTGCCCGCGCTCGCCTCCGATGCCGCCGAGCACGTCCTGCCGATGTGGATGCAGGGCGGTCATCCGGCAGTTGCGGTCTCGCTGGATGGGCGTTCCGAGCCGCTGCGCTTCGTGGTCGACAGTGCCGCCGGGTCAACCCTGGTCGATGCACGTGTAGTGCGGCGCTACGGTTTGCAGGATGCGGAAGCGGCAGTGTCGCAGGCCCAGGGCGCGAGCGCGAAGACGGCGCGGTTGCAGCGCATGCGCAGCACAGCGTGGCAGCTGGGCAGTTGGCAATTGAAGGCCAGTGGCATGCAGGTCGACCTGTCATCGCTGGCGAAGGGCGATGATCCGGCCATTGACGGCTTGATCGGCAACGACCTGACCGGGCGCTGGGACACCCGTTGGGACTTCGGCCGCAATCAACTGGCGCTGTGGACACCCGGCGGCTTGGACCTGGAAGGACCGGGTTGCCAACCCAATGCGCTGCCCGGCCGCAATGAAGGCCTGCGCCAGTTCGGCTTCATCACGCTTGCCTTGGGTACGCCCGGCGTGGACGCCATCGCCGTGGTCGACACCGGTGCCGCGCAGACCGTCCTCAACGCCGAAGCAGCCCGCGCACTGGGCCTGCGCACCGACGGCAGCGATGCTCGGGTGCGTGCACGTGAAGAGGGCACTGGCGGGCTGGGTGGCGGTGCACAGGCAACCTGGCTGTACACCCTGCCCGGCATGACCGGCGGCAACTGGCAGCACCCGCCGATGGAGGTCCGGATCAGCGAACTGCCGGTGTTCAGGGCGATCGGCCTGGAGGCGCGACCGGCCTTGATCCTCGGTGCCGACGCGATGCGCGATGGCCAGGTGGACATCGGTGCGGGTGCCGCGCGGATCTGCCTGCGCCGACCCGGCTGACGTCCGGCGCATGACGGCGGGACCTGGCAGGCGTAGCATCGCGCCACGTCCTGCCAGGAGTTCCACGCATGCGCCGTGCTGTCCTGCTGTTGCTGACGCTGCTCCCGCCGGCCGTGCTGGCCGCGCCGCCGCTACCCTCGCCCGCGCGCATCGATGCCGAAGCACAGCGGCTGATGCAGGCGGCGCATGCGCGCGGGATGGCGCTGGCGGTGATCGATGGCGGCAAGGTGGTACACGTGGCCGCCTACGGCGAACGCAACGCCGCAGGCGAGCCGCTGCGCACCGATACCGTGATGTACGCCGCCTCGCTGACCAAGATGGCGTTCGGCCACCTGGTCGCACAGCTTGCCCAGGACGCACGGATCGAGCTGGACGCCAGCATCGCCACGGCGCTGGACAAGCCGCTGCCGGACTACCCGCCAGAGCCGAAGAAGTACGCCGACTACAGCGTACTGGCCGATGATGCGCGCTGGCGCCAGCTCACCCCGCGCCTGCTGCTCAACCATTCCAGTGGCTTTGCCAACTTCGGGTTCCTGGAACCCGATGGCCGCCTGAAGTTCCACTTCGATCCGGGCAGTCGTTATGGGTATTCCGGCGAAGGGCTGATCCTGTTGCAGTTCGTGATCGAGCGTGGACGGCTTGGCCAGGACGTGGGTGCATTGATGCAGCGGCAGGTATTCGACCGCTTCGGCATGGTCCGCACCAGCATGATGTGGCGTGAGGATTTCGCCGCCAACCTGGCCGATGGCTGGACGGCGGAAGGCACGGCCGAGCCGCACGATGAACGCAGCCGCGTGCGTGCGGCCGGTTCGATGGATACCACCATCGCCGACATGGCGCGCTTCGCCGCCGGCTATGTCCGCGGCGATGGGCTGTCGCCTGCAATGCGCAGGGAACTGGTGCGGCCGCAGCTGCCGATCACCACCGCCAGCCAGTTCCCCACGTTGCAGCCAGAGCTGCCCGTGGCGCAGCAACGCAAGGATCTGGCTGCGGGCCTGGGCGTGGTGACGTTCCGCGGCCCGCAGGGCGCGGGCTTCTACAAGGGTGGCCACGACGATGCGGTCGGCAACACGCTGGTGTGCATCGAACGGTACAGACGCTGCGTGGTGATCCTGGGCAACGATGTACGGGCGGAAGCTGCGTTCCCGGCACTGGTGGCATTCGTACTGGGCGATACCGGCGTGCCGTGGCAGTGGGAGTATGGCGCGGCGAAGGCATTCGTCGAATGAGGGTGCGATGACGCCTGCATGGCGAACGCGGCTGGGAGGGGAGCATCCACGCCATGCGTGGATGGCACTCCTCAGCGCGCCTGCTCGAAGAACATCAGGTACACCAGCCGGCCATTCTCCGGTCGATCACCGAACGCTGGCCCGGCGGTGTGCCAGAACCAGGGCCGCAGCAGCACCAGCCGGTTGAAGCGCATCGGAATGCGCATGGTCATTTCCCACTGGCTGTCGTCGTTGCTGTCGCGCTCGATGATGTCGCGATGCATGTCGCCGCCGTTGGCGTAGCCCAATGCGGCCAGCTCCGCCGCATCCAGGGCCATGCGTTCGGTGCCGGTACGACGGTGGCGGAAGAACTCGGTGCCGCCCTCGCAGTGCTCCGGTGCACTCAGGTAGAGAATGCCCGACCAGTGCGAGTGGTCGGCGTGTACCTTGGCGCGGCCGATGTCGCCGGCAAGGGTAAGGCGGAACTTGCCGTGCGACTGCAGGGGGTTGACCGGCCGCAGCGGTTCGTTGACCAGTCGCGAGACCGCGCCGGACAGTCCATCCAGCTCCAGCCGCTGCTGTGAATTGCGGCCGGGGAATGCGCCCTCCTGGACGGGATAGTCCAGGCCCAGTGCCGCCTGGCGCAACCCCTGCGCATCGGCGGGAGAAAGGAAGTCGTCAACGACGATGAACGAGGTAGGCATGGTCACCGAGCGTAGCATGCACTGCGGCGACGGCAACCGGGCAACAAAAAACCCCGCCTTGCGGCGGGGTTCTTCCTTACATCACATCGGGAAGGCGTGCCGACCGAGGCCGGCGACGACCGCCGGAGGCGTGGACTTAGAAGTCCATGCCGCCCATGCCACCCATGCCACCCATGCCACCAGCGCCGCCCATGGCCGGCTCGTCCTTCTTCGGAGCTTCGGCAACCATGGCTTCGGTGGTGATCATCAGGCCGGCGATCGAGGCCGCGTTCTGCAGCGCCGAACGGGTCACCTTGGTCGGGTCCAGGATGCCGAACTGCAGCATGTCGCCGAACTCGCCGGTGGCCGCGTTGTAGCCGAAGCTGCCGGTGCCTTCCTTGACCTTGTTGATGATGACCGACGGCTCGTCGCCAGCGTTGGCCACGATCTCGCGCAGCGGGGCTTCCATCGCACGCAGGGCGATCTGGATGCCGTGGTTCTGGTCTTCGTTGGCACCCTTCAGGCCGGCCAGCGCGGTGATCGCGCGGACCAGGGCAACGCCGCCGCCCGGGACCACGCCTTCTTCAACGGCTGCACGGGTGGCGTGCAGGGCGTCGTCGACGCGATCCTTCTTTTCCTTCATTTCGATTTCGGTCGAGGCGCCGACCTTGATCACGGCAACGCCGCCGGCCAGCTTGGCCACGCGTTCCTGCAGCTTCTCGCGATCGTAATCCGAGGAGGTGTCCTGGATCTGGGTCTTGATCTGCGCCACGCGTGCATCAACGTTGGCCTTGTCGCCGACGCCGTCGATGATGGTGGTGTTCTCCTTGGAGACCTGCACCTTCTTGGCGCGGCCCAGGTCCTTGATGGTGGCCTTTTCCAGCGACAGGCCGACTTCCTCGGAGATCACGGTGCCACCGGTCAGCACGGCCATGTCTTCCAGCATCGCCTTGCGGCGGTCGCCGAAGCCCGGGGCCTTGACGGCCACGACCTTGACGATGCCACGGATGGTGTTGACCACCAGGGTCGCCAGCGCTTCGCCTTCGACTTCTTCAGCGACGATCAGCAGCGGCTTGCCGGCCTTGGCGACGCCTTCCAGCACCGGCAGCAGGTCACGGACGTTGGAGATCTTCTTGTCGTGCAGCAGGATGAACGGATCATCCAGGTCAGCGGTCTGCGACTGCTGGTTGTTGATGAAGTACGGCGACAGGTAGCCGCGGTCGAACTGCATGCCCTTGACCACGTCCAGCTCGTTGTCCAGGCCCGAGCCTTCTTCAACGGTGATGACGCCTTCCTTGCCGACTTCCTTCATCGCGTCAGCAATGATCTGGCCGATCGACTCATCCGAGTTGGCCGAGATGGTACCGACCTGGGCAATCGCCTTGTCGTCGGCGGTCGGCTTGGAGATGTTCTTCAGCTCGGCGACGGCAGCCGAAACGGCCTTGTCGATACCGCGCTTGAGGTCCATCGGGTTCATGCCGGCGGCAACGGCCTTGGCGCCTTCGCGGATCAGGGCCTGGGCCAGCACGGTGGCGGTGGTGGTGCCGTCGCCGGCATCGTCGTTGGTGCGCGACGCAACTTCCTTCACCATCTGCGCGCCCATGTTCTCGAACTTGTCAGCCAGTTCGATTTCCTTGGCGACGGAGACGCCGTCCTTGGTGATGGTCGGGGCGCCGAAGCTCTTTTCCAGCACGACGTTGCGGCCCTTTGGGCCCAGGGTGGCCTTGACGGCATTGGCGAGAACATTGACGCCGCGCACCATGCGCGAACGGGCGTCTTCACCGAAACGAATATCCTTGGCAGCCATTGCATTTACCTCATTGGTAGCGCCGGACGAGGCCCGGCGGCTGGGAGTTTGGGATCAGGTTGAAACAGGTCGCGCCGAGGCTCAGCCGATGACGGCGAGCACGTCGTCTTCGCGCAGGACCTTGTATTCGACGCCTTCGCTCTTGTACGAGCTGCCGGCGTACTGGCCGTAGATGACCTTGTCGCCGACCTTCAGCGACGGCGCGCGCACGTTGCCGTTGTCCAGCGGCTTGCCCGGGCCGACGGCCACGACCTCACCCTTGGTGGACTTTTCCTTGGCCGAGTCGGGGATGACGATGCCACCGGCGGAGATTTCGTCGGCTTCGATCGGCTTGACCACAACGCGGTCGTGCAGCGGCTTGATGCTCATAGGAGACCTCTTAAGTGATTGATTGGTCTAAAAAAGTCCGGCGATGTTAGCACTCACCCCAGGCGAGTGCCAGAACCGCACGTGAAGAAACCCGACAACGTCGGGAGCAGGGCAGAGATGGAGCCCCGCCGTCCCCTTTCAAGGGCGGAATGAAAAAAATTTTTCCGCCCGCGCGCGTCGGCCAGGCGTCGGTCCTGGACAATTTCGGTGACAAGCGTCGCACTGTCAGATATCTAACGTTTATTTACGGCAAAGTGTCACTGGATCGGCCTTAGGCTCGGTCAGGCATTCCCAATCACAAGGAGTAGTCGATGCGATTGCTGTCCCCGCTTGCCGCCGCCGGCCTGCTGGCGCTGGCCGCCGCGCCGGCCCAGGCCGAGGTCTTCATCAACGAACTGCACTACGACGACAGCACCGCCGCCGGTGACGTCGGCGAAGCGATCGAGGTCGTAGCCACTGCCGGTGAGGACCTGTCCGGCTACCGCCTGTACCTCTACAACGGCAGCAATCCGTCGGCCGCCACCGTCTATGCCAACACCCCGGTCCCGGCCGGCACCGCCGCCGGCTGCGGCAGCGCCAGTATCGCTGTGGTCAACTATCCGACCAACGGCATCCAGAATGGACCGAACGACGGCATCGCGCTGGTCGATGCCAGCGGCAAGGTGGTCCAGTTCCTCAGCTACGAGGGTGCCATCACCGCCTCCGGTGGCCCTGCTGCCGGCATGACCAGCCAGAACATCCCGGTGGCCGAAAGCAACAGCACCGCGCCGGGCACCTCGCTGCAGCTGACCGGCAGCGGCAGCCAGTACGCCCACTTCACCTGGGCCGAATCGGCCGGCCAGACGTTCGGCAGCTGCAACAACGGCCAGACCTTCAGCGGCGGTGGCACGCCCGGCCCCAACACGCCGCCGTCAGTCTCCACCACCACCCCGGCGCAGGGCAGCAGCACCTTCCCCGCTGCCGCCGACCTGGAAGTGGTGTTCAGCGAGACGGTGAACCTGGCCAGTGGCGCCTTCGCCCTGAGCTGCGGCACCTCCGGCAGCGTGCCGCTGACCTTCCCGGCCAGCGGCCGCAGCGTGAAGCTGTCCACCAATACCGCGCTGGTGGCCGGTGAAGCCTGCCGCTTCGACATCCGCGCCGCGCGCATCACCGACCTGCAGGGCGCGCATCCGGCCGCCGACAGCCGCATCGCCTTCACCGTGGCCAGCACCGGCGGCAATCCGGACCCGGGCAACCCGGGCGTGCCGGCCGGCTACTACTCCAGGGTCAACACCAGCAGCCCCAGCCAGCTGCGCTGCTCGCTGCACGCCACCATCAAGGGCCACACCGCCTACCCGTACAGCGGCTCGGGCACCAGCACCTGGACCATCCTGGAAATCGCCGACGAGGATCCGAACAACCCGAACCGCATCCTCGATGCCTACCGCAACCGCAGCTACGCCAAGGTCAGTGATCGTGCGGGCACCGGCAGCGGCCTGACCTACAACCGCGAGCACACCTGGCCGAACTCGCTGGGCTTTGCCACCACCACCGGTGACAAGGGCCTGCCCTACGCGCCGTACACCGACACCCACATGCTGTACCTGACCGACGCGCAGTGGAACGCCGACCGTGGCAACAAGCCGTTCGCCAAGTGCGATGCCAGCTGCGGCGAGCGTGCCACCGAAGCCAACAATGGGCAGGGCGGCGGCAGCGGTGGCTACCCGGGCAATTCCAACTGGGTGCGCACGCCGGACGGCAACACCGGCACCTTCGAGGTGTGGGGCAAGCGCAAGGGCGACATGGCGCGTGCGGTGATGTACATGGCGATCCGCTATGAGGGTGGCAAGGATGCGGCCACCGGTCAGTCCGAGCCGGACCTGGAGCTGACCGACGACCGCAGCAAGATCGTCAAGACCAGCAGTTCGCCGGCCTACATGGGCCTGCTGTCGACGCTGATCGACTGGCACCTGTCCGATCCGCCGGATGATGCCGAGCGTGCCCGCAATGACGTGGTCTACAGCTTCCAGGGCAATCGCAACCCCTTCATCGATCACCCCGAGTGGGCCACCCCGGCCCTGTTCACCTCGGCCAAGCCAGCCACCTGCCAGCTGGCCAACTGACCGCGCAACGCTGCGGTCCACTGCCGCCGCCGGGCCCAGACCCGGCGGCGGCCCTATACTCGACGGTCATGCCGACCGTCGATCCCGTCCTGCTGCTGTTGACCACCTGCCCGGACCGGGCCAGTGCCGAGCGCATCGCGCACGCGCTGGTCGGCGAGCGCCTGGCCGCGTGCGTGACCCGCCTTGATGGCGCGCAGTCCACCTACCGCTGGCAGGGCGAGGTGACCACCGATGCCGAGCTGCAGCTGCTGGTAAAGACCACCGCGAGCCGCGTCGATGACGCAATCGCCCGGATCGTCGAACTGCATCCGTATGAACTCCCGGAGTGCATCGCGGTCGAAACCCGGGCCGGCCTGCCGGCATATCTGGACTGGATCCGGGCACAGACCCGGGAGGACACTGATTGAAGACTCTGTTTGCGCGTGGCGCTGCCTTGTGCGCCCTGTTGTGGCTCTCGCTGCCCGCCTTGGCCCTGGATGAGAAGGACCTGCTGCCGGTGGACCAGGCGTTCGCGCTGACCGCCACTGCCCCCGAACGGGGCCAGGTGCAACTGCAGTTCAAGATCGCACCGGGCTACTACCTGTATCGCCACCGCACCAGCGTCAAGGCGGATCCGGCCTTCAATGCCGGCACGCTGCAGATGCCCAAGGGTGACAGGCACCACGATGATTTCTTCGGCGAGGTCGAAACCTATCGCGAGCGCCTGCAGGCCACCCTGCCCGGCACGCCGACCGACGCCGCCGGCACCATCAGCCTGGAAGTACGCTATCAGGGCTGCGCCGATGCCGGCGTCTGCTACCCACCGCAGAAGCGCGTGGTGCAGGTCACCCTGCCGGGTGCCGGTGCGGCGGCCGCGGTGCCTGCCGCGCGTACCGGTGCCGCCAGTCCGTTCAACAACCCGCTGGCCGGTGCCGGCAACAGCGGTGGCCTGCGCCTGCCGGGCGCGGCCAACAACAGCCAGGCGCTGCCGCTGCCGTCGGAACAGGCGTTCGGCTTCGATGCCATCGCCAGCGACGGCAACACCCTGCTGCTGCGCTTCAGCCCGGCACCCGGCTACTACCTGTACCGCGACCGCACTTCGCTGAAGCTGGAAGGCAGCGCCGGCGTGCTCGCCGACAAGCCGCGCTGGCCGGCCGCGCAGTCGCATCGCGACGAGCACTTCGGCGATGTCTCGGTGTACTTCAACCAGGTGGAAGTGCCGCTGCCGCTGCGCCGCACCGTTACTGATGCGGTCGACAGCACCCTGGTGGTGACCTTCCAGGGCTGCCAGACCGATGGTATCTGCTACCCGCCGATGACCCGTCGGGTGAAGCTGTCGATTCCGGCCGGCAAGCTCAACGCCGGCACCGGCCAGGCGCCAGTGCGCGAGGAAGCAGTCAATGCGCTGGGCGCTGCCGGTGCGCCGCGTGAATCCGCCAATGGCGTACCGCTGCGCCTGCTGCCGACCGTACCCAACGACGGCAACACCGCTCCCGCCGCCAGCGGCAGTGAGGGCGCGCGCAATGAGTTCGCCGCCGATGCGCGCGATGGCAACGCCCTGCGCACGCGTCCGCCGGCGACCACCCCGAACCCGGACCGATCGTTCGTCTGGGTGCTGCTGCTGGCGCTGGCCGGTGGCCTGGTACTGAACCTGATGCCCTGCGTGCTGCCGATCCTGTCGCTGAAGGTGCTGAGCCTGGCGCAGAGCGGCGAGAGCCCCGAGCGCGCGCGCAGCCATGCGCTCTGGTACACGTTGGGCGTGCTGGTCGCGTTCGCGGGGATCGGCGCGCTGATGGTAGGCCTGCGTGCGATCGGCAACGCCGTCGGCATCGGCTTCCAGCTGCAGCACCCGGGCGTGGTGGCGGCGCTGGCCTACATCATGTTCGCGGTGGGCCTGAGCCTGTCCGGCGTGTTCACCCTCGGCGGCGGCATCGGCAATCTTGGCCAGTCGCTGGCCAGCCGCAGCGGCCCGGCCGGTGACTTCTTCACCGGTGCGCTGGCCTGCGTGGTCGGCAGTGCCTGCGTCGGCCCGTTCATGGGCGGTGCGATCGCCTACGCCTTCATTGCCCCGCCGCTGAAGGCGATGACCGTGTTCCTGTTCCTCGGCCTGGGCCTGGCGCTGCCGTTCCTGCTGATCGGCTTCGTGCCAGCGCTGGCACGCCGCCTGCCCAAGCCCGGCCCGTGGATGGAAACGCTCAAGCACGTGCTGGCCTTCCCGATGTACGCCACTGCGCTGTGGCTGCTGTGGGTGCTGGGCAAGCAGCGCGGCGTGGACGGCATGGCGCTGGTGCTGGGTGGCCTGCTGCTGTTCGCGTTCGGCCTGTGGCTGTTTGAACGCAACCGCTGGACCGGCTCGCGTGCGGTGACCCTGCTCGGCGTGCTGCTGGCGATCGGTGCGCTGGTTCCGGCCTGGGGCGTGACCCAGCTTGCACCGCCGGCGAGGGCAGCACAGGCCGCCAGCGACAACGTGGTCGAGTATTCGCCGCAGCTGCTGGACCGCCTGCGCGCCGACAACCGCGTGGTGTTCGTCAACATGACCGCCGACTGGTGCGTGAGCTGCAAGGCCAACGAACGTGCGGTGCTGTCACGGCCGGAGTTCAAGGAACTGCTCAAGCGCACCAATGCGGTGTACATGCGCGGTGACTACACCAACGTCGACCCGCAGATCACCACGTTCCTGGAAGAGCACAAGGCGGTTGGCGTACCACTGTACGTGGTGTACGGCCCCGGCGCGCCGCCGACCGTGCTGCCGACCCTGCTGACCCAGGCGGTGGTCGAGGAAGCGCTGCTGCGCACCGCACGATGAAGTGGCAACGGCCAGCGCTGCTGTGGACAGCGGTGCTGGCCGCCGGCCTCGGCCTGTGGGCCGGGCATCGGCTGTCACCCGGCACATCAGCACCTGCCGCGCCAGCAACGGCTTCCAGGGCGAAGGCCGTGAAGCCCACGCTGCAGGTGGGTGATCAGTTGCCTGCGCTGACACTGCCGGACCTGGCGGGTCAGCCATTGGTCCTGCGCGATCACTTCGCCGGCCGGCCGCTGCTGATCAACGTCTGGGCCAGCTGGTGTGCGCCCTGCGTGGAAGAGATGCCCGAACTGGCGCGCTTCGCCGATGCCCAGGGCGACAACGGTGTGCAGGTGCTGGGCCTGGCGCTGGACACCACGGACGACGTGCGCGGTTTCCTGCAGCAGGTGCCGGTGGACTACCCGATCGTGATCGAGACACCGGGCCCGCGCGATGCCAGCGTGCAGCTGGGCAATACGCAGGGGCTGCTGCCCTACAGCGTGCTGTTCGATGCGCAGGGGCGGCTGGTGAAGGCAAAGCTGGGACCGTTCGCCCACGGCGAGATCGACAGCTGGGTGAAGTGAGGGTGTTTTTTGCAGTGCTTGCAGCCCTGCACCTGCCGAGGCCACCGCAACGGCCAGAGCCAAAGCGGATTTCCGTGGGATGGCGGGGCGGTGCGGCTGGGCAGGACACGCCGTAAACCCATCCATGGGGGCTCGATGGCGCCATCCATGGCGCCAACGGTCCTGCCCAGCCACACCGCCCCGCCTCCGACAGATTCCGGCGGCTGTTGGTAGGTGTCGACCTTGGTCGACACATCTGTCAGCTATCGATATTCAGAACGGAATCAGACCCCGTGCCGACCAACGGTCGGCACCCACCAAAGCAGAACGCCGTTCCGACAGATCGCAGGAAACTGTCGAAGGCGGGGTGGGTCCGGTTGAGGGGGTGTCCGCGGCATGGATGCCGTGACCAAGGCTACAGGGACGTACTTGCGCCGTCCCCCGCAACCGGACCCACCCCGCCTCCTCACAGGAAACCCGCTGTTGCTTCGGCTGTTGCTTCTGAGGTTGCCGGCCAGCGGCCGGCACTACCGCGGGTGCCGGGTGCCGCCCGGCCGGTACCTCCAGCTTGACCGCAGCCGGGGCGCCACGGAGAATTACGCGACTAATTCTCATTTGCTGTTGCGCAGGATGCGGGCGGCAGCCTCCCGGGCCCCTCTCCTTCGATGTTCAAGAACGTCCTGTTCCAACTGCATTGGCTGCTGGGCATTACCGCCGGTGCCGTCCTGGCCGTGATGGGCCTCAGCGGCGCCGTGCTGTCCTTCGAGGACGAGCTGCTGCGCGCCGCCAATCCCGGCTTTGCCGAGATCGCCGAGCACCATGCCGACGGACAGCATCCCCTTGCACTCAGTGAACTGGTGCCGCTGCTCCAGGCCGGCAGCGAACGCCCCCTGCAACGCCTGCGTATCGATGCCACCGGACAGCGGCCGTCGGTCGCGCGCTTTGCCGGCGGCAAGGACCACTGGGTGTACTTCGACCCGTACAGCGGTGAGCGCTTCAGCGCCCTGCGCGGCCAGGCGTTCTTCGACTTCGTCGAGGACCTGCATCGCCACCTTGCCGCGGGCGAACGCGGCAAGTGGATCACCGGCAGCTGTGCCATCGCCCTGCTGTTCTTCACCCTGTCCGGCCTCTACCTGCGCTGGCCACGACGCTGGTGGCACTGGCGCAGCTGGCTGGCAGTGGAGTGGAAACGCAGCGGGCGCGGCTTCCTGTGGAGCCTGCACTCGGTAGTCGGCACCTGGGTGCTGCTGATCTACCTGATGAGTGCGCTGACCGGCCTGTGGTGGTCGTTCGACGGGTATCGCAGCGCGGCCAGCACGCTGCTGGGCGTCCCACCGGCGGCCAAGCACCAGGTTGCCACCGATGCATCGCTGGACCTGCACCGCATTGAAGCCACGCTGTACGCGCTGCCGGGCGTGCGCGCCGGCTTCATTGACCTGCGCCTGCCGGAAAAGCCCGGGCAGGCGCTGAACGTGCGGGTGATGGCCGGTGATCCGTCGCAGCGCGGCGGCCACCACGATCGTGCGCATGACCTGCTGCAGCTCGATCCGGCCAGCGGTGCGGTTCTCGATGCCCGCCCGTACGCACGCCAGGGCGCGGGCGGACGGCTGGCCACCAGCGTGTTCGCGCTGCATTCGGGCAGCTACTTCGGTGTACCCGGGCGCGTGGTGGTGATGCTCAGCAGCCTGGGCATGAGCCTGTTCTTCATCACCGGCTGGATGCTGTACCTGGACCGCCGCCGCAGCCAGCGTGCCGCGCGCGGGCTGCGCCAGGCGCTACCGATGCCGGCCAGCGACGCCGGCAACGCAGCGTGGCTGGTGGTGCATGCCAGCCAGAGCGGACTGGGCGAACAGCTGGCGTGGCGCGCGGCGGCCCAGCTGCAGGCGGCCGGCCATGCGGTGCAGGTGCTGCCGCTGGCGCGCATCGATGCCGCGCTCCTGCTGCGTGCATCGAGCGCGCTGTTCGTGCTGAGCACCTTCGGCGACGGCGAGCCGCCCGACGCCGCCCGGCGCGCAGCGCGGCAGTTGCTTGCACAAGCGCTGGACCTTTCGGGCCTGCAGTTCGGCCTGCTCGCGCTGGGTGACCGCCAGTACCCGCACTACTGCGGCTTCGGCCGCCAGGTCGATGGCTGGTTGATCGGAAACGGCGCGCGTGCACTGTTCGAGCGCGTCGACGTCGATGCCGCCTCGGTTCCCGCGCTGCGCCGGTGGCAGCAGGAGCTGGGTGCGCTCACCGGCATCGTCACCGATGACAGCGTGCTGCCTGCGGCTACGCAGATGCATGAGTGGCGCCTGCTCGGCCGCGACCGCCTCAACCCTGGCAGCGTCGGCGGAGCGATCTGGCGTATCCGTCTTGCCGCACCGGCCGACGTGCAGTGGCAGGCGGGTGACATCCTGCACATCGCGCCCCGCCACAATGCGCAGCATGCCGGTGCCGTGTTGAAGGCGCATGGGCTGGATCCGCTGCAGCCCTTGCTGGTCGATGGCCATCCGCGCACGCTGCTGGCGCTGGCCAGCGAACGCGAGCTGCCCGAGGCCGATACCGCGCTGGCAGTGCAGGATGCCTGCCTGTGGCTGGCCGGGCAGCCGCTGCTGCCCAGCCGCGAGTATTCGATCGCCTCCTGCACGGATGATGGCGTGGTGGAGCTGGTGGTGCGGCTGGTGCATGACGCCTCCGGTCGAGCCGGGCTGGGCTCGGGCTGGCTGTCGTTGCATGCGCCGATCGGTGCCGGCATCGTCGCCCGCGTGCATCGCAACCCCGGTTTCCATCGTGTCATTGGCGCGCCGATGGTGCTGATCGGCAACGGCACCGGCATCGCCGGCCTGCGCAGCCTGTTGCGCGAAGCCGCCCGTGCAGGCGAACACGGGCACTGGCTGTTGTTCGGCGAGCGCCAGCGTGCACACGATTTCCTGTTCGCCGACGAGATCGAAGCGTGGCAGGCCGATGGCCATCTCGCGCGGGTGGACCTGGCGTTCTCGCGCGATGGCGACGGCGGTTATGTGCAGGATCGCCTGCAGGCGGCCACCGGAACGCTGCGCGACTGGATGCGGCGCGGCGCGGTGATCCATGTCTGTGGGTCGTTGCAGGGCATGGCCGAGGGCGTGGACCAGGTGCTGCGAACGGCGCTGGGCGATGAAGCGGTGGAAATGCTGCTGGAAAACGGGCGCTACCGCCGCGACGTGTATTGATTCCTGCCGCCGAACGCTGGTGTGAGCCGAGCATGGGCTCGGCTCTACAGTGTTCCTGCAGCCGATGTAGCGCCGAGCCTACGCTCGGCTGACTAGGCCGCGGCTGCGCGCGCCTGCGGCATCGACTGCAACCGGAACGCGCCCACCGCGTCGGCCAGGGCACGCACCTGGACCTGCATCTGCGCCGTGGAGGCACCGGCCTCTTCCACCAGGCTGGCGTTGCGTTGGGTACTGGCTTCCATCTGCACGATGGTCTGGTTCACCTGTGCGATGCCGGCATGCTGGTCCTGCGACGCACTGCGGATACCCGCCAGCAGCTCGGCCAGCTGCTGCACGCTGCCGACGATCTCGCCCATCGTGGTGCCGGCCTGTTCGGCCTGCTGGTTGCCCTCGCCCACACGCGCCACCGAATCCTCGATCAGGCCCTTGATCTGCTTGGCCGCCTCTGCGCTGCGTTGTGCAAGCAGGCGCACTTCCGCGGCTACCACGGCGAAACTGCGGCCCTGCTCACCGGCACGGGCCGCTTCCACCGCCGCATTCAGCGCCAGGATGTTGGTCTGGAAGGCGATGCCGTCGA